>JAKQSH010000192.1 GCA_029570245.1 Deltaproteobacteria bacterium
GGCGGCAACTGCGGCACGTAAAGGTGCTGTTCGAATATTTCTGCCGTTATTTCTTCTGGTTGCAAGTCGCCTGACTTGACGAGTTCTGCGATTTTTACCGTCGCGTCAACTATTTCTTCGCGTCCGGTGTAAGACAGGCAGAGGTTCAGAAACATGCCGCTGTTGGCTGCGGATTCTTCCATGCGTTCGTAAAGCAGACGGCGCACTTTTTCGGGCAGTTTTTCAATGCGCCCGGATGCCACCAGGCGGATGTTGTTGTCGAGGATTTCTGAGCGTTCTTCGATGAGATATTTTTCGAGCAGCTTCATAAGAGCGGTCACTTCAAGTCCCGGACGCCGCCAGTTTTCTTCCGAAAATGCATACAATGAAAGAGCTTTTATTCCCAGTTCGCGGCAGGCCGTGACGCAGGTCCGTACCGCATCCGCGCCGCTTTCGTGGCCGCGCACGCGTTCGAGCATGCGGGTTTTGGCCCAGCGTCCGTTTCCATCCATTATAATAGCGATATGGGCAGGCAGACGCTTTGTGTCGATTTCGTGCATTGCACAGTTCCTGTGAATTTAAGCAGTTACAAATGAATAACGCGCACAATCTAGCATGACGCCGCCGGCAAGTCAAAATTGAAGATGCCGTAATTGATCTCTTCTTTCCGAAAAAAACAAAAAAAACGGTTTTGGGTGACAGCTTTTGCAGTGTGCGGTGTTTAAATAATCGAAGGGCAAAAAATACATCGCCCCGATCTGATAAAACGATTTGTTTCAAGGAGATTTTAAATGCTTAAAGATATGAACAGAATTATGATCAGCGTCGCTTCTCTTACTTTAACTTTCACTCTTTTTATGGTTTCTCCCCTTTCTGCACAGGAAAACGCAGCCGCCGAACCCGCCATTGCAGCACCGGCTGCAACAGAAGAAACTCCTGCCGATGCCGTCGCTGAGGATGTCGCAGCCCAGGAAACGCAGGAAATCAAAGACGTTGACGATGTCGCTCAACTGCAGAAAATGAAGCAGGAAGCAGAACTGCTTAAGATTCAGGCAGAAATCGAAAAAGCACGCGCCGAGGCCGAAAAAGCGAAAGCCGAAGCCGAGAAAGCAAAGACCGAAGCGCTGGAAGCCAAAGGCGATTGCGAAAAGCCGAAGAAAGAAGAGGATGAAGAAGGTTATCACAAGCACGACGGCTTCTTCCTGCGCATGACTCCCGGTTTCGGCGTGGGCGGTTTCAGCGTGAGCGGAGATGTCACGGATTCGGACGGCAGGGTTATCGGCAATCCGTCCGATGCCGGAGCCATTGCAGCCTTCAGCCTGCTGCTGGGAGGCGAAGTTGCAAAGAATCTTTCCATTCACGCCGACTTCTGGAGTTACAGCACCATGGGCGAGCACGGCCAGGACCTTTATACCGGTTTCACCACCGGCGGTGTCGGCCTGGGCTTCACTTACTACTTCATGCCGCATAACCTGTACCTGAGCAGCACCATCAGCCCGGCCTTTACCGCTCTGTCGGTGATACGAGACATGAACGACGACACCACTCACAAGGTTCACGTCGCCTATGGTCTCAACGCATCCCTGACTTTTGGTAAGGAATGGTGGGTTTCGAAAAACTGGGGACTGGGAATCGCGGTGAGAGGCGAGTACGGTTACGCCGAAAACGACGACTTCGAAATCAGCAACGGCGCCGGTCTGCTGCTTTTTACCGCCAGCTATCAATAAGACGGATTATCAGAAGCTTTAAAAAGGAATGCGCGCCCGGCCGGGCGCGCATTCCTTTTCTGTAATGTTTTTTTGTCGTCAAGGTCCGGTTCGAACGCAACGGGTGCTGAGGAACTGGTTTTTGGCTGTCTGGAACAAATCACCAAACTTGAACCTGACATGGACAATCCACAAGCCCGTAAGTCCGTCTCTGAAAAATTCAACGAACATAAACACCCCTCCTGACCCCTGGACAGCGATTATTCATCTGTGTGAATTTTCACGAATGATATTGACCCGGCATGAAAAGGCCAAACAGATTTATTGAAATACAAAACCTGCGGCATGCTACATGTTGAAATGATACAGTTTCTTAAGCCGGTTGTCACTGCTGATTCTCTATCGGCATGTATACTACTTCTCTGCCGAGCGAAAAATCGCTGTCGTTCTGCCATAACATTATTTCGATGCGGCGTTGAGTGGGGCGGTAGTTTTCAAGCAACAGGCGGCGGCAGTAATCGGGAATTTCATGCGGGTTGATCGCTATTGCGTCGTAAGCCTTCAGTCTGAACGGTTCTGCAACAGCGCGCAGGTTGTCCTGATAGCGTTCCGGCTCGCGCAGGATGTCTTCGACTGCGCAGGCATGAGCGCCCCCAGCCTGATAAAGCGAATGCGTGAGTTCGGGGCTGCGCATCACATATGTGTCGCCCGGAATGGCTGAAATGGTGCGCAGCGATTCCTGCAAGGCCTGTCGTACTCCGTCGGAGGGGATGAAGCGGGTCGGATTGTAGGCCAGAGTAAGCAGTTGCAGCAGATAAACCGCAAGAAAAAACGAGCGCAGGCGGTCTCCGGCGGCGCCATCGGTGCGAGTCGCCGCAAGACTCAAGCCGCACAGCAGCGATACTGCGGCATGCAGGGGAATCATGGCGTTGAGAGCGCCTCCGACTTTTATGCGCCCCAGGAATGCCGTCGCTATGCATGCTGCAAGCAGAAAGGCATAAAACGATTTTGCGCCCTGCCTGCGCTGAGACTCTCCGTTGCCGGAGAAAAAATACCAGAGCGCCGTCATGCTGGCCAGCCCGAACGGAATAAACCAGTCCATCCGCATGAAGCCTCCTATGCGACGCTCAAGAATTCCGTGTGAAGCCGGAAGCTTGAAGATATAATAAATAAACCATTCGCCGTATATATGATAAAACGCCGCCAGAGCGAGCAACCCTGAAAGCAGCAGCACGGCAGCAAAACCGGGCAGAAGACGCAGGCGGGCAACAAGCATCCAGAGCGCAAGGGCCATGACCGGAAGCGCCATGCTCTGCTTTGTATATACAGCGGCGGTCATAAGCAGGGCCGGAAGAATTACGCTGGGCAGACGTTCGGCGAAGCGCAGGAAATATGCGCCCCAGAAAAACAGCGCCAGTGAAAGCATATCCACCCGCGCCAGATCGAACCAGTAGGCGTTGATTGTCCATGTCGCGGCAAAAAGCCCGGCCGACATGGCGCCGCCAGACCTTGAGCCGCTTTCGCGGCGAACGAAGGCATACAGCGCGCCGCAGAGCGCCAGCGTGGAAAGGGCGCTTACCAGGCGCAAGGGCAGATAAGAGCCGCCGAACACCAGAGCGAAAAGCGCCGAGACGTAGAAATACAGAGGAGGGTACGGAGACGGCACATATTCGGCGGATGGCGGCGGGTAAAGATTGCGCAGTTCAAGCACGCGCCGTGTCTGTTCCAGCATCAGACCTTCCAGCCATTCGAGGTTGAACTCGAACCCGGTGCGCTTGGCGGCCAGGACCGCAAAAGCCGCAACAAACCACAGCGCAAGACCCAGCGCCGTCACCCACAACAGCCCGCCCCACAACTCCGAAGCCCGCGAAGATTTAACCATCAGACCTTCCGCAACAACCGGATTTAAAGCGGACAGCCGCCGTTTATCCAAACTGATCTAAGCACCGGAACCCCGCAGCAATTAGATGCAGGATTCATATACCATATAATTTACAATCACGGTCGAGCCGGCTTCAGGCTCCAAACCTTCTTCGAAGTAGATGTAGTTACCCAGTTCATCATAAAGCCAGTCATCTGTTCCCGTATAATCAACCGTTACGGATATCGTTTCGGGAACAGGCGTCATTGACAGGAAAAACTGAGGTAATGGCGGAAAAAGCGTTTCGCTGATGTCTTCCAGCACCGGCGACCAGTCCTCCGCGCAGATGGACATGAAGAAATGATCGCTCATGTTGCAGGCGTCGGCGGCTTCGTAATAACGGCTTCCTGCCGAAGCTTCGTTGCCGCCCGCTTCCGAAATGCAGCCGTCTGGAATATCGCCGACAACAGCATACACAGAAAGC
>JAKQSH010000408.1 GCA_029570245.1 Deltaproteobacteria bacterium
AACATCATACAGTTCCGAAGGACACTTGGTGTCTGAGCACGGGTCGTCTTCAGCGTCGTCGTCGCTTTCCGTGGAAATTTCGCCGTCGCCGTCTTCATCACCGCCTGCAATCGGAATACAGACTCCTGTCTCGGTATGACAATAATAACCGTCGGAACAGCCGTTTTGGTTGCAGTCGCCGCTGGATGTTTCGCCGTCGCCGTCGATCTCTCCGCTTATACAGGCGTGCAGTTTCATGTCGCAGACGCCTTTGGTGCAGGCCGTTTCGGCGTTGCAGTATTTGAGACAGTTGTGGTCGATGCAGATTTCTGCATTGTCGCAGTCGCTTGAATTAAGACATTCGACTGGCGTTTCGTCTCCATCGACTCCGCCGTTCTCTGCAGCGTCGTCTCCGCATCCGCTCAGAAGAATAAAGAGAAATAAAACACACACAGGCGACATAATTCTGGACATGGCAGTAAACCCTTCAATCATCCGATTCTGAAACTCGTTTTTCCGGCAGGAATATTCTATTCCTACAGCGGCGTATTTTCAAAACTCTTTTACATTACTGTCGCTTTAAAATCTTTGTCTGCCGCCTGCATGCCTGATAATATCCGGCCATGATTATTCGCCTGGCCGCAACGGTTTCAATATTTTCGCTGTTTGTCCGGCTCTGCTCCTGTTCCGGGGACGGCTCGGCGCGGACTTATGCGGAAGCGGACGATTCCCCGGCGATTACAGCGCGCGGAATGACGCTTGAAGCCGGAGGATTGCGGATTTCATCCGCAAGCGCCGAGCTTGATGAACAGGTCTGGAAACTCACCGGAGTCGGAATCAGGACGCTGTCGGAAACGGACACGGATTTCGAGTTCAAAGCAGAGGAAGCGACTTTCGACATGCAGTCAGGACACATCGAAGCCGCCGGAAACATCGAAGCCGTCCTGGGAGATATCGGTGTCAAGGCCGGGCGCATAAGCATCGACAGCGCCGCCGAAACGTTCCGCATGGAAGGCGGACTGCTCGTTGAAAGACAGGGAATCCGGCTTGAAGGCGATTTCCTGCGCGGACGCCTTTGCGCCTCTTCTGACTTCGAAGTCGGCAAACCGCGACTTGAACTGAAACTGTCGCAGGGAGAATGACGGTGCCGGATAAAAAGCTTTCAGTCATTATTGCAGTTCTGCTGTTTTCTTTTATTGCCTGTATTTCTGCGGTCCATGCAGAAAAGGCCAATACAAGCGCCGCGCCGACGCTCATGTTGTGGACTCCGGGAGAGCCGCTGGACATCAGCGCCGGAAGCATGCGTTTCGAATCCGAGTCTTCGCGCATTGTCTTCGAAACTGACGTGAAACTTACGCAGCGCGGGCTTGACCTGCATTGCAGCAGGCTTACGCTCGATTCGGACGCTCAAGGCAGTCTGAAGGGCTTTATTGCGGAAGGTGCGCTCAAGATCAGACGCGCCGGACTGGAAATCAGTGCCATGCGTGCCGAATACGATCATGCCGCACGCCGCCTCGTCCTTTCCGGTTCACCCGAAGTCAAACGTGCTGCCGATCTGGTGCGGGGCGAGCGCATCACAATAGACTTCGCATCCGGGTCTGTCACCATCGAAAAGGCGCAGGCCCGCGTCAACGTCGGCGCTGCGGCAGACAAGGACGGCGGAAATGAATGATATCCCGGCACACGCAATTCTGAGCGTTGAAAACCTGCACTTCTCGCACGGCCGCCGCCCGATCCTGCGCGGTGTCTCGTTCGTGCTGGGTCACGGTGAAGTGCTTGGCCTGCTGGGCCCGAACGGCGCCGGAAAAACAACATGCATACGTGTACTGGCCGGACTGTTGCAGGCTTCGGAAGGACGCATCCTGTTTGACGGTACGGACATAGGGCGCTGGAACACGGCGCGCCGCGTAAAGTCCGGTCTGGCCTGGCTGCCGCAGGAAGCTGCGGTTTTCAACCGGCTGGACGTGCGCGACAACCTGAAAATTTTCTGCGAAGAATACGGCATGTCGCACGCTGAAAGCGAGGCGGCCATTGCACAGGCATGCACCCGTTTCGGACTGGAAGCGCTGCTCGGACACCGGGCCGAGCTGCTTTCTGGAGGAGAACGCCGCAGGCTCGAACTGGCGCGAGCCATGCTCACGAAACCGCGCTGTCTGCTGCTGGACGAGCCCTTCACGGCCATCGACCCGCTGGCGGTGGAAATTCTGCAGAAGCACATTGCCGCCCTGGCGGAAAGCGGAGTTTCGATTCTGATCTGCGATCACAACGTGCGCGAAACACTGCGCATCTGCCGGAGAGCCGTAATAATCGAATCCGGCTGCGTAATGGCAGCCGGAACGCCGGACGAACTGGCATCGGATGAAAAAGCCCGCCGTTTCTATCTTGGTGAAAACTTTCGACTGGATTAAATCCATAAGCCTGCTAGAATTGAAATGCAAGCAAAGTTCGGGCCAGTGCCTGAGCCCGGACGCAGCCCGTTAAATCAGGGGGCGGAACTGAAAAAAACGCAGATTGCGGGAATTAAGGAGTCATGGCGTTAAAACTGGAACAGAGTCTGAAACTTTCGCAGCAGCTGGTAATGACACCTCAGCTGCAGATGGCAATAAAACTGCTTCAGATGACACGACTGGAGCTGACCGAAGCCGTGCAGCAGGAAATGCTCGAAAATCCGACGCTGGAAGAAGTTTCGCTTGAAGAACTGACTGCTGCACAGCAGAAAGAGCAACTCAAGCTGGACGACCCCGGCGTCAATATGGACGAGCGCGCCGAAACGCCCATCAATGACGTGGACCGTCAGATCGAAAGCGATTTCGTCAATGAAATAAGAGAAATCGGCGACACACAGGACACCCAGATCGACTGGCAGAGTTACTTCGAAAACTACATGGACGGCCCCAGCGACTTCGGTCAGGCCATCAACACCGACGACGACAAACCGGGCTTCGAGAAATTCCTGTCGGAAGAACAGAGCCTTTTCGACAACCTGATGTGGCAGGTGCGCTTTTCCAAGATAGACCCTGAGCTTCTGCCTGTGGCGGAAGAAATAGTGGGCAACATCGACGACGACGGCTACCTCAAAGACATCACGCTCGAAGAAATCGCGGCCCTTCACGAAGTCCCTCTGGCCGCAGTGGAAAAAGTCCACAAAGCAATCATGCAGATGGACCCGCCCGGAGTGGGTGCGCGCAACCTTCAGGAATGTCTGCTGGCCCAGGCGCTCTTTCTGCCGCCCTCAGAAAGCCTGGTGGCCACCATCATCCGCGACCACTGGGACATGGTCGAAAAACGCCTGCCTGCGAAAATCGCCCGCAAACTGGGCGTCTCTCAGGAAGAAGTCCTCAGGGCCATTCACATCATAACCGGGCTTAATCCGCGTCCGGGCGCGCTTATCTCAGAAACCGAAGCCGAATATATTGTACCCGACGTTTACGTGCATAAAATCGGCGATGACTATCATATTGTACTCAACGAAGACGGGTTGCCGCGCCTGCGCATTTCACAGCATTATCAGCGCACGCTGGCCGATAAAAACGCTCCGGCGGAAACGCGCGAGTACATCAAAGGCAAGCTGCGTTCCGCATCATGGTTAATTCGTTCCATACAGCAGCGCCAGCGCACAATATACAAAGTGGCCGAATCCATAGTGCGCCAGCAGCGCGACTTTCTCGATCACGGTGTGGCTCATATGAAGCCCATGGTGCTGAGCGACATAGCACAGGACATCGAAATGCACGAATGCACCGTGTCGCGCGTGACCAGCAACAAATACATACATACGCCACAGGGAATCTTTGAACTGAAGTACTTCTTCAACAGCGGTATCCGTTCTTCAGCAGGTGTGGATGTTTCGTCCGAATCCATCAAAGACCGCATTCGCAGTTTAATTGAGAAGGAAAACCCGGAAAAGCCGCTGTCAGATCAGAAGCTGGTTCAGCTGCTGAAACAGGAAGGCATGGACGTGGCGCGCCGCACAGTTGCGAAATACCGCGAAGCCATCGGCATACTGCCGTCGTCAGGACGCCGGAAAACTTTTTAGTCGCGCTTCGTTGCATACAGCGGATACCTAAAAACCGAAGCGCATTCGTTTCATATTCCTTAATCAGAACGGGTTTGAACCGATGGACGTAATAATCATAACCGGGCTTTCCGGTTCGGGAAAATCGACCGCCATTCACGCCTTCGAAGACATGGGCATGTTCTGCTCCGACAATCTGCCGGTTGTACTGCTGCCCGAACTGGTGCGCATAATGCGCGAAACCAAGCAGTCGGGCGGCATAGTGGCCGGCATCGACGCCCGCGAGGGCGAATTTCTGGAGCGCTTTTCCGAAGTTCACCGCCGGCTTGTGGAAGAAGGCAACAACGTGCGAGTTATCTTTCTCGACGCCCGCGACGAGGTACTGATCCGGCGTTTCTCCGAAACCCGCCGCCGTCACCCGCTGGGCGACATGGACGTGCCGCTGGCCATAAGGCACGAGCGCGAACTGCTGGCGCCGCTGCGGGCCGAGGCCAACGACTGTATCGACACATCCAGCATGAACGTCCATCAGCTCAAACAGCATGTCGTAAAGCACGTCAATCCCAACCAGAGCGAAAAACGCCTGGTGGTGACACTGCTTTCGTTCGGCTTCAAATACGGTCTGCCGCTCGAAGCCGATCTGCTTTTCGATCTGCGTTTCCTGCCCAATCCGTTTTTTGTGCCGGAACTGAGCACAAAAACCGGACTTGACGAGCCAGTACGCGAATACGTTTTCAATCAGGCCGACGCGCTCGAAATGCTGGAACGCATGGAAGGCATGCTGAACTTTCTCATTCCTCTCTACGAAAAAGAGGGAAAAGCATATCTTACCGTGGCGGTGGGCTGCACCGGCGGACGGCATCGTTCGGTGGCTTTCGCCCACAGAATGAAAAGCTTCATGGATGAAAAAATGCCGGGTTATCAGGCTTTCATCAGACACCGCGATATAGAGAAAGGCTGAAAGCATGTCGATCTCAGACAGAAAGCGCGCGGTGGTGCTGCTTTCGGGCGGACTCGACAGTTCGACCTGCGCCGCACTGGCAGCCGGTGAAGGCTTCGAAATCTGTGCACTTACAATCGACTACGGGCAGAGACACGCAATAGAGCTTGAAGCCGCACGACGCGTGGCAGCCGCGCTGAAAGTGGTCGAACACAAAATACTCAAGCTCGATCTGCGGCTTTTCGGCGCCTCGGCGCTGACTGACGATATCGACACTCCCAAAGACCGCGCCGTCGAAGACGCCGCCGACATTCCGGTAACTTACGTCCCGGCGCGCAACACCATAATGCTTTCGCTGGCTCTGGCTTACGCCGAAACGCGGCGGGCGTTCGACATTTTCATCGGGGTCAATTCGCTGGATTATTCGGGCTATCCCGACTGCCGCCCGGAGTTCATTGCGGCCTTCGAACGTCTGGCTGCACTGGCCACCAAAGCCGGAGTTGAAGGCGCGGATTTCCGCATCCGCACGCCGCTGCTGCACCTGAGCAAAGCGGAAATCATCCGCACCGGAACAGCACTGGGCTTCGACTACGGCCTTACGCATTCCTGCTATGATCCAACACCCGGAGGTCTGTCTTGCGGCCACTGCGACTCGTGCCTGCTGCGACTTAAGGGCTTTGCCGAAGCCGGCCTGAAGGACCCTCTGCGCTATGCCTGAAAACACGCTCAAAGTCTGCGAGATTTTCGCGTCCATTCAGGGCGAATCCACTTTTGCCGGTCTGCCCTGCGCCTTCGTGCGCCTGGCCGGCTGTGCGCTCAACTGCCGCTGGTGCGACACCGGCTATGCCCGCCATGAATCGCAAAAAATGAGTGTGAACGAAGTGCTGCGGCAGGTGCTGGCCTCCGGGCTGCCGCTGGTGGAAATTACAGGCGGCGAACCGCTCGAACAGGCGGCGGCTCTCGAACTCATGCGTGCGCTGCTTGATGAAGGTCTGGAGGTTCTGCTCGAAACCAACGGCGCCGAAGACATCTCGCAGGTTCCGGTGGGTGTGCGGCGCATCATGGACGTGAAATGCCCGTCTTCCGGCATGGCCGGGCATATGCGCTGGAGTAACTTCAGCTTTATCACATGCCGCGACGAAATAAAATTCGTGGTGGCCGGGCGCGAAGATTTCGCCTATGCACTGAAAGTCATAGAACAATATTCGCTTTTGCAACGCTGCCCGCTGCTTATTGCTCCTGTCTGGGGCGAACTCGAACCGGCGCATCTGGCCTCGTGGATACTTGAAAGCGGCCTGCCGCTGCGTATGCAGGTGCAACTGCACAAAG
>JAKQSH010000195.1 GCA_029570245.1 Deltaproteobacteria bacterium
GAACAGAAGGCAACCGCTCTGGCCGCCGCTATTTCGGTCGCAATGTTGACCACCGAGTTCGGTCTGATCGTCGCCATTCCCTGCATGGTCGTGCATCTGCTGCTCTCCGGCGTGACCAACAAAATCATCCAGGAGATCGACCAGTACTCCGTGAAGCTTGAGAACCTGCTCGTTTCCAGAAGCAAGGGTACCACTTCTCTTTAATCTATTCACGGGATAAGGTTTTCCGGTCGCGTATGTGACTGGAATCTTCAGGAGTGAGAAATGGGAAAACGTACTGACAGATATAAGAAAATAGCGACAGGCAAGGACGTAGACCTCGTTCCGTTCATGAACCTGCTGGCCATTCTGATCCCTGCTCTGCTGGTGTCCACCGAGTACATCAAGATCGCCATGATCGCCGTTTCTTCTCCGCGTATCGGTCCTTCGACTCCGACGACTCAGCAGCAGCCCGAAAAGCCGCCGCTCAATCTGACGGTCGCCATTTCGTCGCTGGGCTTTTATGTCGCCTCTTCCAGCAACGTCCTTCCGGGTGCTGAAGATCAGGCCGCCCAGGTGGGTCCTACTGTGCCCAAAGTAACCGTAAAGGTTTACAAGGCCAGAGAGGCCAACGGCAAAATGAAAGAGGTCATGCGTCTGTGGGATTATAACGGCAAGAAGTACATCCTTGGATCGAACGAGATCGATGCGGCAGCTCTTGAGACGAAGATAAACGATTTGAGGGCGATGAATCCCAGTCTTCAGATCACGGAAGAGTTGGATCACAACTATCCGGCGCTCAAGGAAAAGCTGATCAACATCAAGAAAGATTTCAAGGAAGAGAAGCAGATCATAGTATCGGCTGAACCGAACACCAACTTCACTACCATAATCCGTGTGATGGACGCCTCCAGAAAGTATAAGGTTGAGCCGACGGACGAAAAGGAAGAGTTCCTGTTCCCGATCGTCGTGTTGAGCGCTGGTGTAGTGTAATAACTCGGATTCAAGGCAGTAGCGGGTTTTAATGAACCCAATTCCTGAGAAGGGGATGACCGATGGCTGAAGAGCAGAAATTAGAGCTTTCCATTGAGGAACTTGAAGCTCTTGAGGACGCTAAGAAAATTCAGGCGAAGCGCAAGGAGCAGCACAAGGCTCGTCGCGAAAGAGAAGTCCAGCCGCTGTCCATTACATCTCTTATGGACATTATGACGATTCTGCTGGTCTTCATGCTGATGAACTACGCAACAGACCCGATGAACATCAATCCGTCCGACGAACTGAGCCTGGTGCCGTCCGTCTCAATCGACAAGATACACGAGCGCATGACGACCATGGCCATCACCAAGAATCATCTTCTGGTTGACGACAAGCCGGTTGTTCAGGTCAAGGACGGCAAGGTTCCAGTCACCGCCAAGCGCGAAGGCGAAGACGGATATTTCATTACTCCGCTCTTCGATGCGCTCAAGGCTCAGGCCGACAACGTCAAGAAGCTGGCCACTTACAATAAGTCGCTGAAATTCAAGGGCAACCTTATGATTATCGGCGACGAAGAGGCTCCGTTCCGTCTGCTTTCCGAGGTGATGTACACAGCCGGACAGGCGGAGTTCGGTAATTTCGAGTTCGCGGTTATCAGCAATCAGTAATCCATAAGCAGGTGATCCCCTTCGTTTGCGAATTCGGCAGAAGGGGACACCTGCTTTTTTTGTGAAAAATTGCGAAGCGGGCATTTTCTT
>JAKQSH010000424.1 GCA_029570245.1 Deltaproteobacteria bacterium
CACATAACAGGAATTTTTGAGACGGCCTTCTATTTTGAAACTTATTACTCCGGCATCGACAAGTTGAGGGATAAGTTCCCAGGCTGCGAGGTCGTGCGGACTTAGTGGGTAAGGGCGCGAACCGTCGGATGGCGGAATGCCGTCGGCAATGACGGCATAAGGAAGGCGGCAGGGCTGTGCGCACTCACCACGATTGGCGCTGCGTCCGCCCAGCGCCAGAGAAGCCTGACACTGCCCGCTGTATGAAATGCACAAGGCGCCGTGCACAAACACTTCTAGTTCGATGCCTGTTTCAGCCGCTATTTTTCTTATTTCGGCCAACGGAATTTCGCGCGGCAGAATTACTCGACTGAAGCCGAGTTTTGCTGCATGAGCTATTGCCCCAGGCGAACTCAGGGTCATTTGTGTGGATGCGTGCAATTTCAGAGAAGGAACCATCCGTCGCGCCATTACTGCCAACCCGTAGTCCTGAACTATCAGAGCATCCACGCTCGCCCGCGCCGCTTCAGCTACAGCACGCTGAGCCTCGGCAAGTTCGTGCTGATAGACCAGCGTGTTCATTGCCAGATAACCGCGCACGTTGCGGATGTGCAGATATTCCATAAGCGCTGGAAGATCGGACAACTGAAAATTTCCGGCACGCAGGCGAGCATTAAGAACCGGCAGTCCGAAATAGACGGCATCCGCGCCGCAGGCGCATGCGGCTTTCAGTGCTTCCCAGTCCCCGGCGGGAGCCAGAAGTTCGACTCTGTGCGTTATGTCGCGCTTATCCGATGTTTCTGATGATTGCAAATCAGACTCCCCGCAAAATATTCATTTCTGCATCTCCGAACTGCGGTCGATGAGAATCCCATCTTCGATACAGGTGCGAACAAAGCGTTTAAGCGCCGCATCCTGCGGCATTTTTCTCAGTCCGTTTCGAGCCTGTTTGAGCAGTTCAATCTTTTCTTCGGAAAGAAAACGAATATCTATTTCGTTGTCCGCATCCAGGAAAAGCAGTGTACTGTAGCGCTTTGCCGTCAGAAGCTTTTCAAGCTCGGCGAAATTGCCGACGCCCGAAAAAACATGCTGTGCCAATTCAAGAGGATTGTGCGAAAACTCCGCGAAGCTGCTCAGCGGGTTAAGCACATACGGCGCAGTGTTGGAAGCTTCGATAAAATCGTCGCAGTCCTCAATAATGCGTCCGGTGTGCCCGAAATAAGTTGCAATGTCGGAAGCGATTTCTCCCCAGCTCTGAGGCAGTTTGCGCTGCATGAAAATGTATATAAGAAATCTGCGCTGAAGGTCAATAACATCACCGCCGGCAGCACCGGGAACGGATGCGAGCCAGACCGCAAAAGCAGCGAAGAATTCGCTGGGCCGCATGGCCAGAGGTTTCAGAATCATTGCGAACCACGGCACTGCTTTGCCGCGATTGTAGAACAGATCGAAGGCGCTGGATAGCCGTTCGGCTTCCGCAATGTCGGCGGCGCTGAACTGCGGAGTCGAAAGAACTCTGTATGGATTTTCCGGCATATACTCAAGTCCGAACTTCGCTGCGTTGTCGGCCAGCGGAGTTCCGGGCAAAACCGACAGAACAAAGATGTCGATGTGATTGGGTTCCATGCTCATTGCAAAATCCAGGCTGCTGCAGAAGCCTTTCAGCGTATCGCCGGGCAGCGCAATAATAAGGTCGAAACCGAATATCACTCCGGCTTTATTGAGCAGATGCACTTTCTTTGCGAATTCGCTGCGTTTTATGCTGCGGTTGACGTTCGCCAACACTGCCGGATCGGCACTCTGCATTCCGATTTGCAACGAGCAGCTTATGGAAGAAAACAGACGCGCCATTTCTTCGTCAATGAACTCGCTGCGTATTTCGATGAAATAATGAATGTCCGGCGCGTTCTTTTTTATCAGACGCAGTATTTCTGCTGCTCTTTTGCGGTCGCAGTTGAAGGTGGGGTCGAGAATGAAAATCTGTTCGATATCGTGCCTGCCGAAGACTTTCAACTCAGCTCTGATGCGTTCCATCGGGAAACGCCGCACGCCCTTGTTGCCGCGCGATTCGTAGCAGAAATCACATTTGAATGGGCACCCGCGCGACAGTTCCCACAACAGGCCTGGATATTTCGACGGATCAAGCGTCCCGTCAAGATACGGAGAGGGCAGCGTATCCAGGTCTGGCAGGGCCGACGCTCCGCAGCATGCGGTGGTTTCCTGTATTGAGCGTCCTTCAAGCAGAGCTTTGAAGAATGCTACAGTAAGGTCTTCTCCTTCACCTTTTATAATGAAGTCCAGGCTTTGGCTGCGCTGAATATTTTCCATATCCGCGCCCGCCTCAGGGCCTCCAGCGAAGACCACGATTCCGGGATCATGCCGTTTCAGTTCGGCGGCGACAGCCAGCAGCTTTCCGCGATTCCACATATACATGGAAAGTCCGACATATTCGGGGCGCTCTTCAAGAATGAGATTTACACACTCATCAACACTCTGATGCAGGTACAGATTGACAATGGATGTCTTTATTGCGTTTCCGAGATGTTTTTTCAATGCCGAAGCCAGCATGGCCGGACCCAGCGGAATCGCCCGCGTTGACTCCTTGATGTGAACGGCGACCAGCGCAAGTTTCATGTTTCGATGATCTCCCTTACTCGACCTACCGCACCGCTTTCGAGACGCACTTTGATGCCGCGAGTGTGCTTAGGGGCGCTTGTCAGGATATCACGGATGATTCCTTCAGTCAGAATCCCGCTTTTCTGATCTTTTTTCAGCACTATTTTTACCGCCATGCCTTTTTTCAGGTTCTCTCTTATGCATCCGTCCATAAAAAAACCGCCTTTCAACGGCTGCACTATACACGAAGGCAGTAGCGGAAAAAAGCTCAAGTTGCGCGAAATGGAAGAAAACAGAAGCGCATCAAGTCGGTTTTTCAGAGGAAAGCGGTCGGTAAATTTCAGTTTACTTTTAATTGCGGTGCATCAATTCTGCTTGCACATAAGTATTTCTATGATGTTTCCGGCGTCGGCGCGCAGTACCAGTGTGTCTTTGGGCTCGCCTTTTTCCGGTTTCGAAACCACGCCGCGCACAATAATTCTGCGTTTGTCTTTCAGCATCCAGGCCGAAAAGCGACGGAATTCGTGTTTGGGAACTTCACCGGCTTCGTGATCGCCGTTTTTGATGAAAAAGGCCTCCGGCTTGCCTTCAACCCACACGCGCCCCTCACCGTCATCCACATAAAAGCCGTTGCAGCGGCGCTCTACGTTAAGCGGCATCCACAATGGACGCCCTCGCCCACGTGGACCTTTTTTGTATACTTCAACCAGAAGATCGTAAAAAACGCAGCGGGTTCCGGTTATGGGCAGTGTGAGTGTTTCTGATGCGACGATTTCACCCTGCACAGTCGCCATACGGCCTTCAACGAGCCTGGATATCGGAGTTTTTTTGCGCCATTTGAGAAACATGGATTACCTCACATGAAAAGAGTATGAAGGCACATTACTCTTGAACAACAGAACTGACAACTGTTTTATTCCAGTTCAGACTGTGTTTTTTTTACCAGCTCCAGCAAACGTCTTGCGGCATCTGCGACATGAGGTGCACCCAGAATGGCACGAATAACCGCTATTC
Source organism: Deltaproteobacteria bacterium (assembly GCA_029570245.1). GTDB lineage: Bacteria > Myxococcota_A > SURF-8 > SURF-8 > SURF-8 > JAKQSH01. Next base: position 3,610 of record JAKQSH010000424.1, read on the forward strand.
CGTCCGCGCCTGCGGCGACGACTTCGGCAGCATTGCTTTCGTCTATTCCACCGATGGCCGTCAAGGGCGTCTTTACCGCCCGGCGTATTGCAGTCAGCCCAGACAGACCGGCGGCCTGCGGCGTATCGGTTTTTGTCGGGGTGTCGAAAACCGGACTTACGCTGATATAGTCGGCCCCATGACGCTCGGCAGCGACGGCTTCTTCTACGGTACTTACTGAAACTCCAATAATACAGTCCGGTCCGAGCATTCTGCGCACGTCCGTCAGGCGTGCGTCATGCTGGCCTATATGCAGACCGTCTGCGCCGAGTGTCTGCATCCAGTCGATGCGGTCATTGATTATGAACGGCACATCATAGCAGCGGCAGATTTTCTGAAGCTCGCGGCCAAGTTCCAGAGCTTCCGAGTCGGAAACGTTCTTGTCGCGCAATTGCAACATGGTCACACCGCCGGACAGAGCTTCTTCGACGAGTTTCAGCATTTTTCTATCGCCGCATGCTTTGCGGTCTGTTACCAGATAAAGAGTCGGGTCGAAACTTCGGTTCTGCATGATTTCAAACCTGACCGGTTTTTATTTTTGCGCCTGAATCCAGTTCATCCGGGGAGATTCCGTGCAACTGGTCAAGCAGCAGCGGCCAGAATGTTCCCGGACCGCCGGCTTTTGCAGCAGCCCTTTCTCCGGCCAGTCCGTAAAACGCCAGTGCAGCCGAAGCCGCTTTCAGCGGGTCTGAGTCTACTGAGGCAAAAGCGGCTATGAGCGCCGTAGCGGCGCATCCGGTTCCGGTTACACGGCTCATCAGCGGATGTCCGTTCGCTACTGAAACACTGCGTGTTCCGTCTGTTATGATATCGACAGGTCCGGTGATTACCGCCGTCAGTGATTGCAGGTTTGCAATGCTGCGGGCATGCTCCACCGCATCGTTTACCGCTGCGCTGCTGTCTACACCGCGCGTAAGCGCCACCGCCCCGGAAACCGCCATGATTTCGGAAGCATTGCCGCGCAG
>JAKQSH010000443.1 GCA_029570245.1 Deltaproteobacteria bacterium
ATGATCTCTTCGGCGACATACTGGGCTTCACGCCTCTCGGTTTCGCCGCTGAAGAAAATAATGCGTTCGCCGTTTTCACGCTCTGTCCAGAGTTTCTTTTCCTTACGCTGCATGTTCTTCGAGATCACATCGTGTGCAGCATCCAGAATTATCTGAGTCGAACGGTAGTTCTGCTCAAGCTTCACGGTTTCGCAGTTGGGGAAATCGCTTTCGAACATCAGAATATTGCGCAGGTCAGCACCACGCCAGCGGTAAATCGACTGGTCGTCGTCACCGACGACGCATATATTCTGCTGCTTTCTTGTAAGAAGCCGCAGCATCTCGTACTGCGCTTTGTTGGTATCCTGGTATTCGTCAACCATTATGAAAGGCCAGCGGTCGTTGTAGTCATAGCAAATGTCGGCGTTTTCCTTGAGCAAACGCACGGTGAAATTAAGCAGATCATCGAAATCCAGCGCATGACTTTCTTTCAGTTTGCGCTGATAAATCTCGTACACACGCCGCGCCGCCTGCCTGAACATATTGTAATCGTCCACATCAACCTGATGCGGCTCAAGCATATCATTCTTGAAACGGCTGATATGCGCCAGCAAAGCGCGCGGAGCAAAGCGCTCCCGCGACAGATCAAGTTCTTTCATAGCCTGCTTGACGACTTGAATCTGATCGTCATCATCGTAAATGCTGAAACTGGATTTGTAACCCAGACGGTCGATGTGACGACGCAGAATTCTCAGGCAGGTTTTGTGGAAGGTTCCCAGACTGACGGAATTTCCCATCGGCCCCAGAAGCTTCACAATCCGTTCGTGCATCTCACGTGCAGCACGGTTCGTAAAAGTCACCGCCAGTATCTGCGAGGGAAATATGCCGTAATTCTGCACCAGATTTACAATGCGATGTGTAATTACACGGGTTTTGCCGCTGCCGGCGCCGGCAAGTATAAGCAGCGGGCCGTAAACGTGCTCTACAGCCCGCATCTGAGCTTCATTAAGATTCAGATTGTCCATTCGATACATACTGCAACTCAACTGTTCTGTTTCAATAGGAAAGAACCCTGATTATTTCATCGAAATCGGTGACACCGCGCGCCAGTTTCTTTACTGCCGCCTCTTTAAGCGTCATCAATCCTTCCTGGCGGGCGACTTTAAACATTTCCTTTGAATCGAAATCTTCGTTTATCATACGTCGGAGACGCTCGTTAATAAGAAGAAGTTCAAATATTCCGCTACGTCCTTTGTAGCCGGTTGAACGACAATTTACGCAACCCTCGCCCTTCCATGCCTTCAGACGCTCACCTTCTTTTACTTTGAGGTCAAGCGCTGCTGTTTCCGAATCGCTCAGAAAAACTTCATAACTGCAGGCATCACATATTTTGCGAACCAGACGCTGGGCCAGAACGCCGACAAGGCAACTTGCCAGAAGGTAAGGCTTGACGCCCAGTTCCAGCATGCGCGCCACAGACGAAACGCTGTCGTTGGTGTGCAGCGTTGCGAAAACCATATGACCGGTAAGCGCTGCCTGCACGGCGTTGGCCGCCGTTTCCGGGTCGCGCACCTCTCCGACCATGATTATGTCCGGGTCCTGACGCAGCACGCTGCGCAACGCGCTTGCGAATGTAATATCAACCTTGGGATTTACGGCAATCTGGTTAAAGCTTTCCACAACCATTTCAACAGGGTCTTCGATTGTTGTAATGTTGACCTGCGGACTTGAAACGGCGCGCAGAATGGAATACAGCGTAGTTGTTTTGCCCGATCCGGTAGGGCCTGTAACCAGAATAAGTCCGTTGGGTTGTCTGGACAGGCGTAAAAAATTTTCGAGGTCGCTTTCTTCGAAACCGATATTGGCGATATCCTGCAACATGTTGTCGGTGTCCAGCAACCGCAGAACCATTTTCTCCCCAAGAGCCGTCGGAACTGTGGACACGCGGATTTCAATTTCACGATCCTGCAGTTTTGTTTTCAGGCGCCCGTCCTGCGGCTTGCGTCGTTCGGCAATATCCAGCCGCCCCATGGTTTTAAGGCGCGAAACAACCGGCGCGTGAACCACTTTTGGAATTTGGTAAATGTCGTGCAGAATGCCGTCTATGCGCAGGCGAATCTGCGAATGTTCGCGCCTTGGTTCGATATGAATGTCACTGGCGCGCTGCTCGAAAGCATAATACAGCAAATAGTCAACGGCGTTTATTACGTGCCTGTCGTTTTCTTCCAGTTTGTCGATATTCTGAATTCTGAAGAACTGCTCAAGATTGGTGATGTCTATGGATGGGCCATCCATAGCCGACTCTGCCGCCGTTACAGACTGACGGAATCCATACACTTCGGTAATGATTTTGAGAATGTCGGCTTTCGAGGCAAGCACCGGTATGATTTTCAGCCCGCTGATACGCTGCAGATTCTCGAAAAGCTCAATGTCATATGGATCGGCCACTGCCACAAAAAGCTGATCGCCTGATCTGTCGATGGGTACGGCAGTATGTCTGCGCGCAAATGGCCGGGAGAAAACGCCGGTGACGACTTTCGAGTCGAGCTTGAGCGGGTCGATTTTTATATAGCGCAAACCGTCGCGACGAGCCAGCAGTTCGTAGATCAGGTCTTCTGTAATCTGTTTTTCCGGGTCGAAAGCGACCTTGATTCCGAGCGACTCAATCAGTTCAGGTGGAAGAACCTTGTAAGGCATGGACGAAGGGAAATGCAGACTTCCTTTTTTTTCTTTCTCCAGTTTCTGACGCGCGACATGTTCTTTCTGACGAATGAAATCAGCCATTGGCGCATCCAGATAACCATAGCCAAGCAGCAGTTCCAGAATGATTTCGAGATTGAATTCCCTGCCGTTCATAAAGCGACCTCCGCCGGATTGCAATCAGTATATTATGGCAAAGATATGCTCGAAGGTCAAATATGGACTGGCCCGGATTGATATCTAGTCAGTGACCCTTTCAAGCCTGCGCAACTGCTTTTCCCAGTTGCCCGCGCGCGGGAAACCCCATTCGATGAGCAGGTTTATGAATTTCAGCGTCGGCTTGAATTTAGCTGATTCCAGAAGAAGGATTTTCTCATCGTTCTTTTTAAGGTGGAACTGATACAGATACAACTCACGTCCGATAAGTTCGGAAGAAAACTCAATATCCGCCTCCCTGGCGGAAACAAGCGGCGCACCGTATGAATTGTAGAACCATCCGACGGAGACGTCGAACTTCCATACGAAATTCGAGGCTGTGGCCTTGCGGCGCGAGTGGTCGATTCGGTGCAGCGCAAATGCAAGCGCAAACAGAGACACTGACGCAAGGATACCGATGCCCAGCGCCCATAACGCCAGAATTGAAAACGATCCGCTTCTGGAGTCGGGGTAATAAATGTCATACAGCCACAATCCGCAGACAACCAGCATATACATAATACACAGAATGATTGCACGGCTGAAAAAAGCGCTGAGATGCCACAGAATACCTGGAGAAACATTTCTGGCCAGGATGAAAGAGGCTTCATTGTCGAGGCGGAAATATTCGTCGTCGATTATAGCCAGAAGAACTTCGGCAGCCATGCCGGACTTCATCGTGTAATCCATTTGCAACTCCTGAGACTGGAAAAACATATAAATATTGAACGTATTTTTTACTCATAACACACAGAAACAGCAGAAACACATAAGAAATTCAGTATTTACAGCAGAATGATTTTATCTCTGCCGCAGAACATTATTTACATGCGCCGTTTTTGACAATTGCATCGCCGACAGTATATATTCCAATGCGACTGTATTAATTTCTGCGAAAGGATTCTGCACATGGCTCGTGTAGGCGTGATACTGTCGGGCTGCGGAAAACTTGACGGCTCGGAAATACATGAGGCGACACTGACACTGCTGCATCTGGCGGAACTGGGCCTGTCATACGAGTGCATCGCCCCCTATGAAGACCTGGTTGTCGAAATGGATCACTGCACTATGACCCCCACCGGCGCCAGGCGAAACGCGGCCCGCGAAGCCAGCCGGATAGCAAGGACAAAAGTGCGCGACATCTGCGAAGTCAGAACTGGCGATTACGACGCTCTGATTTTCCCCGGCGGGCTCGGCGCAGCGAAGAATCTCTGCAACTGGTTCGAAAAAGGCCCGGAATGCAAAGTACACAATGAGGTTGAACGGCTTATAGAAGAATATCACGCCGCGAAAAAACCACTTGGCTTTATCTGCATCGCGCCGGTTCTAGCCGGAGCAGTCCTTGGTCACCATGGCGTTGAACTGACAATAGGCACAGACAAAGGCACTGCATCCAGACTGGAATCGCTGGGAGTCAAACACTTCAATCATGCCGTTGACGAAGCCCATATAGACATCAAGAATCTGGTGGTATCAACTCCGGCGTACATGCTTGGTCCAGGAATCGCGGATATAAGCAAAGGTATTCGAAAACTGGTTGAAGCCATAAAAGATATGATCTGAATTTCATGTGTTTTTTTCCGACGCACAGGCGTATTTTCGCCTGACTGCCTGATGAAACTGTAAACGGGAGAAGTAAGAAAAGATGGCAACAGATAAGGAACGCGCACTGGGCAGCTGGGAAAGATTCGCCTACTCGGTATCCAATTTCGGAGTCGGAACGGTGCCGGCCATAATCAGTTCGTGGGCGCTTTATTATTTTGCACCACCGGAGCCTGCTCCGGGAGAAACCAGCTGTCTGATTTCGTATGTT
>JAKQSH010000451.1 GCA_029570245.1 Deltaproteobacteria bacterium
TCCCTCGCCGTCGCCTTCGCCTTCGCCCTCGCCTTCACTCTCGCCCTCGCCTTCACCCTCGCCCTCGCCTTCACCCTCTCCCTCGCCTTCACCCTCGCCTTCACCTTCGCCCTCGCCTTCGCCGCTAAGCGGATTGCAGCCTTCACACTCACCCCAGCTTGCGCCGTCTTCGTTGCAGGTTCTTACGCCTTCTCCGTAACCGGTACATTGACATTCAATGCGCTCGCCCGGAATGCAACTTGTTCCGCCGCCGTTGTCGCCATCGTCACCGGACGACTTGTCGCTTTTACAGGCGCTGACACTTGAAGCAACGAAGGCCGCCAGCAGAAGGATAAACAAAAAACATTTTCTCTCGAACATTTTACACCTCACAGATATAAGGCGTTCATTCAGATTCAGCACTCTTCAGAAACACAGAAACCTGGGTTGCCCGAAGTTATCGGACAGCAGTTGTAGCTTTCGGGACAGTTGCCCAGATAACGCGATCCGTCCCAGCACTCATCGCCGGCATTCAAAGTCGGCAGGCTACAACGCATTCCATCTTCGCTTTCCTGACAGGTCAGCGGTGTGACGCAGTCCGCATCGGTAGCGCAACGCCCATTGGGCACACATTCGATATCATCCGGTGGGTTGCTTACGCAATTGTTGAACTGCGGACAGCTCTCACCCTGCCACAGATTGCCGAGACTGTTGCAGACCAGATACGATTCGGCTGCCAGTTCGCCGAACTCGACACAGTCCGGATGCTGCGGATCGGCGGAACAGCATTTCCTTTCGCCCGGACTGCACATAACTTCGTTTTCGGAACATGTGCCCATATCGCATGATTCGTTGTAGCCGCAATCTTCATCTGAGCAGCAGTCCCAGGGGCAGGGTTCGGAAGGATTGTAACACTCGTGGAATTTGCAGATGAAAGCCGAGCCGAATTCCGGGTTGTCATGGCAGTCAGCATCCTGACAGCATTCGTACTGGCATCTGGGCGAATAAACACAGGCATGCTGTTCCAGATCGCAGATGAAATCAACCGAGCAGTCTTCGTCGGAACAACAGGCGTATTCGCACTCGCCGCTGTCTCCATCGACTGCATCGGGATCGTAGCCTTCAGGATATGCCGGGTTGCAGCCTTTATTGAGCACCTGGCGGGCGCTCTCGATATCGCCGTATGCGTCGCACTCAAGAACGCTCATGCAGTTCCATACTTCATCAAGATTCTGAATGTAGTCCGCGAAGCCGGCGCAGTCGTTCATACAGGTTGCCGGCCAGTCCGCCGAATCGGAGCATTCAAGAATTTCGCTGCACATATTGATACAGAATGAGGAGACGGTTTGAATTTTGCTTTCGCTGCACTTGTGATTGACACAACTGCCGTTGCACTCCGAGTCTTCGCGGCAGAACTCGGCGCGGTCGTAGCAGACGCTTTCTTCGCAGACCCATGCTTCGCGCGCTCCGCAATCGCTGGCCTGCGAACATACAATTTCTTCATCATTGCCGCTTTCTTCTTCACTTCCGCAGGCGGAAAACAGTACCAAAAAAGCAAAAAGGGCCAGACACACAACAAACAGTCTCGACGGCTTCATAATTTCTTTTTCCTCCAATGGGACAAATGGAACTTTGACCATAATTTTAATTAATTATCACAGACGCTTAGGTTCTACAAGATATGTCTTGAGTTAAGACACAAAAAAGGCCGCTCAATCTTAAAGAGCGGCCTTTAAAGCAACAGCCTGAAAAGCGTCAGATTTTAAGCTGGAGCATGGTGTTTAAAGTATAACCCCACTTCGTGTCGGTTTTGCCGGTGACAGCGTTTTTGGATTTGCCTTGTGCCGCGCCGAAAGCCGACTGAAGCTTTACGGTGTGACCGGTAATGTAATAGTTGATTCCGGCCTGGAAACCCAGCTTGTCTTTGGTATCGTCGTCTTTGGCGTTATACCAGTCAAAGGCCACCAGCGGCTCGACCACTTTGATGCGATAACCCAGGTCGGCCCAGAGTCCGTAGCCTTCGGCCATATTGGGGTTGCCCGGACCGAAATAGTATGCGTTCATCAAAGCAACGAGGCCGTTCTCGCCGAAAGGAATGTCTGCCATGAAGTCGAAAGCGAAGCCGTAAATAGCCGACTCAGTCTCGAAGCCGTCGCCTGCTCCGTTGACTGTTTTTGTCGGACTGGCATTGAACTGAAGATCGTAGCTCACGCCCATGCTGAGAATTTTCTTGGAGCCCAGGTAAGTTTCCGACCACCACATGCTTTCCTCGGCGTCGAAAATATTGAAACCCAAGCGCCCGACGATACGCGGAATGTCCATCTCGTTCACGCCTTGGCCGTTCTCGATACCGTCCATTATGGAGACTCGGTAGTCAATAACTTTGTTGGCTCCCAGACCACGGAACATTATGCCGGTGTCGGTAAGGTTGTTCTGAAAGGCGTGCCCGTCGATGGTGTGAGTTGTGGAAGCCGAAATGCCGGTATTGTGTCCGAAGCCATGGCGCAGAAGACCGGTTGCAATCTGCAATTCCGGTTTGATGTAGAATTCCACAAAAAGGTCGTAAGGATAAACATCGAACTGGTTCGCTGCACCACCGGTGGCCTGATTACCGGCCTTACCGACATTGCTGGCAAAAAGCCCGGCGAAGAAATTGACGTTCTTGGCGACTGCGCCATGAAATGCCAGGAAAAGACGCCTGATATAAAAATCATTGGTGACAGTCGGCTGGGCTGGAGTGCTGGCCGCCGGATCAATAACATTCTGATCGGTGGCGCTCGGAGTCATTACAGCATCTTTAGGATCGGGATTGATACCGATATCAAGACGCGGCTGGATGTAACCGTTAAATTTGAGAAAGGCGTTGCCATCCTCAGATTTGGCCAGATCGAAAGCGTAAACTCCGAACGGCAGCATAGTAAAAGCCAGAGCCAGAATCAGAATTCTTGTGGGATGCTTCATAATATTCCTCCTTGAAAATTAATCCCGCCGATAAAAAAACCTATAAACACACTTTTTCAGAAAAAGGTGCAGCATTCAGCTACAATGAAGATGATTGCCTCGATACGAATACGAAAGCCTTTCCCGACTTTGCCGGGCAGGACAGGCGTGTCTGTTTTCAAAGTGAAGAGTTGATTCGAAATGCATTATCTTCATTATATTATGTACCTGCACAAGTCAACAAAAATATGAATGGCGATTCATTCTGAGCACACTGCGAACTCTTCAGAATCCGCCGTATCACATTCAATAAACCGACCGCCGTTGTTTAACCGCCCTGCCGCTTTTGAAAAAAACAATCCTCAAACGCAAAGCAACAGGCGTTGCACAGTCCCCTTGAAATTTTAAATTACCTGTCCCGCCCGGAACATACCCGGACGCCCCTTAAATGCGAAAATAAGTATACTGCATCCGAAGTGCAATGTAAATATTTTCCATGTTTTCAAGTTTTTACGTCATTTCGTCTCCGGAACGGTTCATGGCGGATTCTTTTTTCTTGAAGCCCATACAAGACGCATGAAATCGCAACTGATGTTTTTCTTGTCTTTTTATTCATTACTGGTATGACATTGCAGTTTCTGATAGATTGTTCTGATAAACATGATTTTTTACATGGAAAAAGGCATTGGCTGAAATCCTCAGAAAATACAGATCATTAATAGTAACGGTACTGCTCCTGATCTTCTCGCTGACATCACTGTACAGTCATCACCAGCCGCAGGAAGAACGCAGCGCAATGGAGCGGGCCACAGTGTGGCTGACAACACCGATTCAGAAAGCGATAGTTTATATATGGGCCGGAGTGGGCATCATATGGGATTCGTATTTCGATCTGGTGGACGCCAGACAGCTGGCTGGAGAAAATGGATATCTGCTGACGCTATCGAACCTGCGAATTCGTGAACTCGAAGCTGTAGAATCGGAGAATGCCCGCTTGCGGCGTCTGCTTGAATTCAAACAGCGGCATCCTTACAAATATCTGCCGGCACGCATTATCGGAACCGACATTCTGGGTCAGTTCCGCACCATCACAATAAACATCGGGGCCGACGACGGCGTACCGCAACTGGCTCCGGTCGTCAACGGCGACGGAGTTGTCGGTCGCATTTACGCGCTGTCCTCGCATTCGGCGCGTGTGCTGCTGATTATCGACCAGAACAGTTCGGTTGACGGCGTAATTCTGCGCACACGTTCGCGCGGCATAATTCAGGGCAATGCATCCGACGAAAGACTGGAATGCAAGTTCGCTTATTCGCTGCGCACCGAAGATATCGAAGTCGGCGACGAAATCGTAACCAGCGGCATCGACCGCAGTTTCCCGCCCGGAATGCCTTTGGGGCGCGTAGAACAGGTTTTCCGCTCGGAAGGCGGCATATTTCAGGACGCAATCGTTCATCCCGCAGTCGATTTCACACGACTTGAAGAAATCATGGTGCTGATTTCGACGGAGACACAACATTGAAAAACATCGGCATTGTGATATTTGCTTTCGTCGTCTTCGCGGTCGGCGGCAGTCTTTTTCACCTGCTCGGCTTCTCGTATTTCAGACCCGATCTTTTATGCATAATCGTTTCATATCTGTCAATGCGCCGCGACTGGACATCGGGCATTCTTATAAGCGCAATATGCGGAACATTTTTCGCCTTTCATCACGGAACTCCGGCGGCATTTTTTATTATGGACAGTATTTTCATTTTCTTTTTCATGCGCCTCTGCCTTTTGAGACTGAACCTGCGCCACCTGCCATTCATGGCCGGTTTCACCTTCGTTTCCGCCATCGCTTCACAGATGTTCATCACACTGCTGCTCGACCTGTTTTATCGCACGGACCAGCAGATGTCGCCCGAACTGATAATTCGGGTGCTGTTCGTAGCAAGCGCCACCGCTGTTTTCGCTTTCCCGCTGATGTTACTGATGCAGCGCCTCGAAGAGTTCCTGACGCCGGTTGTGCGCGACAACTATCTGCTGAAATAGGCGGCATACATAATGAACGCAAAAGAATTACATGCCGTTATTTCAGAGCTTAAATCGTTTGAAGGCGGACAGATTCAGGCTGTGCATCAGCCTGAGCCAGAAAAGCTGATTCTTAGAATTCATTCTTATACAGGCACACACCTGTTGCTTATTTCCTGCGACGATGACCGTTCCCGCATGCATCTTGTAGAATCGAAAGGCCAGTCTCCTCAGATTCCATATCATTTCTGCACCATTCTGCGCAGCACAGCCATTCCGGCCAGACTGATGCGCATATGGGCGGAGGAAGATGACCGCGTGGCCAACCTGGAGCTTTCGGTAATGGGTGAAGACGGCACACCGCACCTGCAGCGAATTGTGGCGGAGCTTACAGGACGAAACGCAAACGTTTTTCTGCTTGACTCCGAAGGTGTCGTTACAGGTTCAATGCGGGCCAACCGTTCACAGAAGCGCGACAACCTGCCGGGTCATAAATTCGTTGCGGCTTTTCAGACGGAATTCAGGCGCGAAACGCAAGTTCGCTTCGAAATTCCAGAAGCAACTGCCGATGATCCGTTTCCGGCCAACAGAAGCGCCGCCGAATACTTCGGGCGCGCAGATGAAGAATGGCATGCTGAACAGCGTCGCAGTCAGACCAGACGCATTCTGCACAACCGCCTGAAGAAAGTGGAACGCGCTGCAGCAGCAGTAAAAGGTGAACTTGAACAGACCGGCAAAGCTGCGGAACTGCGACGTGATGCCGATCTTCTTCAGATAAACTATCATCTGCTGAAAAAAGGTCAGACCGAAATCAGCGTCGGTGATATTTTTGAAGAAGGTGCGAACAGAACGATCAGACTTGACCCGGCTCTGTCGCCGCGCGACAACATCGAACGACTGTACAAGAAAGCTCGCAAGACAGAACGCAGCGTTGACCCGCTCAGCGAGCGACTGCTGCAGCTGGAAGAAGAAGCTGACTTTCTGATTCGCCTGGAAGAACTTCTTGACGCCGGAGCGGAAGCCGTTGAAAAAGTCCGCGACAAGCTCGGGCTTAAAGACGAAGATCGCAAATATTCGAAGAAAAAAGAAATTCCACGCCAGCCCTTCCGGCTTTTTATTTCCGCGAGTGGCAGACACATTTACGTGGGGCGCTCGGCAGCCGACAACGACACGCTGACCCTGCGAATTTCCAAAGGTGACGATTTCTGGCTGCATGCCTCCGGTCAGGCCGGATCGCATGTTCTGATTCCGCTCGAAAAAGGCGAAGAACTTGACTCTGAAACGCTTATCGACGCCGCAACGCTGGCGGCACACTATTCGAAATCGGCATCATCCGGCTCGGCAGAGGTAATATACGCCCGTGCCCGTTATGTAAAAAAACCGCGAAACGCTCCCCCCGGACAGGTCACAGTGGCACAGTTCAAAAGTCTTTTCGTGAAAATAGATGATAAACGCCTGAAGAGACTTATTGCAGATTCCAATAAAATAGCCGATGAAACCTGAAGCTCATCGGCCATTGATTCAATACGCACAGTCGCTTACATTGTGAGCTGAACCACCTGATCTTTTGTAAGGTCGATGGAATATATAATCTCTTCCGAAGAGTCCAGCACGTAAAGACGCGGAAAATCCGGGTAAATGTCGAGGTACACGGAATCTTCCAGCAGTGTGCCTACGGTCCTGTCCCCGCCGAAATCGACCTGCTGAATTTCGTTGATGCCCGACTCGGTGGAAAAGGAATATTTGTATGTCTCTTTGCGTTTCTGCTGAATGCCTACGGCTGTTTCATCCTGACATACTGCGAATTTGATAAGGTCGTTCTCGAAACTGACCGGATATCTGTCGCCGTCCTTCCAGCGACTCAGGCAGCGGATGCCGGTAACCACTTCATTTTCTTCCCCGATAACCATATCCTGCCTGAAGATGAATTCCTCAAGTGTCGTGCCGTCCTCCTGCTCGCGCTCGATGGTGCAGACATACGATTCCCAGTCTTCCTCCTCGAAAGACATTTTCTCCACCACCTCACGCCCCGAAATCAGCTGGCCGGCGCGAAACGGAGTATTTATGGCACGGCCCTGATAAACCGGAGAACCCAGCTTGCGCCCGCTTGAATCAAGCTCGGTGAGGTGAACAATATAGTTGTCGTTTGAGCGGATATAATAATCCACGTTGGAATTGAAACAGTTTTCGATATCTATTCCGTTCGGATCGTAAACCAGATATTCTGGAGTAGCCTCAAGAATTTCCAGTTCTATCTGCTGACCGGACAGGTCAATCAGACGTTTACTGCCGTCGGAGTCGGTTATCTCCTGCGTGCAGCCGATGCTGCCATTTGTTCTGCCCAGCGCCGGAGTACGCACCACAAGCAGATCGCCTTTGTACGCATACGGGTCTTCGCTGCTTTCCAGAGGACGCGGCATCAGTTCGGCCAGAGATGAGAAATTGACATTGTCATCGTATAGACGGTTGTTGGAAGCTTCGAAATGACCGGACACGCTTGTATCGCTTCCGGCGACTGTGCCGTTGTATAGCAATTCCCAGTAGCCGTCAGGAGTGACACCGCGATACATGATGGCGTCAAGCGAAGCGATACAGGCAGAGTTGTCGATCTGCAGTTCGTCGTTGGCGACATAATAGTAATCAGGGCCGGTATCAGGGTCGGTGTCATAGAATTCATGCATGTTGTCGTGCATATCGACAACCTGAATGCGGCCATCATACCCGATTACATAAGCATAAAGCTTTGCGATTTTTTCTTCTTCCTCGCCCTCGCTTTCGCTCTCTTCTTCGTTTTCCTGATCGCCGTCTTCTTCTGCAATAAGTTTCGTCGAAGCGTCGGTGACTGTGTCTTCCGCCTCTTCAGAGTCTTCGCCGTTTTCCGAGTCTTCGCTTTCGCCGTCTTCGCCTTCTTCGGAAAGCTCGGTGTCGCCTTCGATTTCTGATTCTTCGGCGGATTCTGAGGAATCAATATCGTAATCGCCGTCCGGCGGAATCGGCCAGTCGTCACGCTCTTTCCAGACGTTCACAAAGACGGTCTTGCGCGGGAAGGTTTCAAGCTCGATGTCATATACGAATTCGTCTGAAGGCGGCGGGCCGTTGCGATGTGAAAGCTTCTCTTCGTTGGTGTCGATATAGCGATCTTCAACCAGGTCGTAAACTGCAACCTGACGTTTGTCGAGCTTGGACAGATAGAGGAACCGCCCATCGGGAGAGACAGCAACGTCGCGGGTAGCCCCATAAACATTCCGCACCATCGGCGGATATTCCGGGTGGGTGAGATCAAGTATCAGGAAATAGTCGCTTTCCATATCAGAAATGTAAAGGCGGCTGCCGTCTGGACTGAGACACATTCCGCCCGGAAGAGGAGAGGGAACGGTATCGGTGGCGAGCGAAATCTTCCCCGTCTGGAACCAGGCCTCCTGCCCCTGCTCGTTTAATCCCTTGGTGACAATGGCAAGGCTACTCAGTTGCGGCAGGGAAACCAACACGCGTCCTTCTGGAATTTCCGCATCCGGGATACTGAGCAGCTTCATCGGCGTTCCTTCAAGCTGCACTTTATCCGGCAGAGTCTGTCCAGTTTTAGATTCGATTACTGAAAGAGAAGTCTCGCCGCAGTTCGCAACAAACACGCGAGTGTCGCCCTCGTCAGCGGAAGTCGCGACGCTGCAGGGAAAGCTTCCGACAGAAATATGGCTGACCACAAACGGATTTCCGCTGATATGCGTATTTTTTATTTCTCCGACACAAAGGTCGATCCTGGCGACAGAGTCGTTACCGGAGTTTGCGACAAAAGCTATCGGCCGCTTTTCGTCACCGATGCACTGCTCCCACAAACCGCTCTGCTTGAAAGAAAGCCCGGTTATGCGCTCTCCGTCGGTCGGATTATAATCAAGAACAGCTACAGCCATGGACACCGGTCTGGTAAGAGTGGATACTGTAGCCTGGGAACTGCCGCCATTGTCGCAGCCTGCACAGAACAAGACAGAAAACAGTATCGCTATAAAAACAAGGGCCGGGAATTTATAAGAACGCCTCATACCTAGAAGCCCTCTTTCTCGTAGAGTTTGGCACGGTTTTCAATTTTGCGCTCGACTTTGTTTATCGGATTGCCTGCCTCATCGAACAGATGCAGTACTGCAACTTCGTGCGCACCGAAATTTGTAACCAGCGCCCACACGCCGGTTTCACTGGTGTAAATCGAGATGTCATAGGGGCTGGCATCTTCTATGTAGATACCTGGTTCGGCAATGAAAGCTTCAGGGGCAAGATCAATGACTGCTACAACCTGACGTGTTCGCGTATCTATTACATATAATTCATCGCTGGCAAAAAGTGGAACATATAAAAATTCCTTGTACATGGCGATGTTGGCCGGTTCAAGGCCGACTTCGATAAAGTCAAGAAGCTGATTCTTTTCGCAGCTGGTTGTCTGGCGAATGTACTGTGTCTGATCGCAGTTTTCGTATTTAACCGAGGTGTCTATGACCGCGATCCCAGGAATGTCGGCGGAATCGGTATAAGTATTGCGAACCGCAGCATATAACTTGTCACCGGCGGCGTTGAACGCAATTCCGCGCAGATCGTAGCCTGAACTAATGGCGACCTCTTCGACACGAGCCTGATATCCGGTGCCTTCAGTAAAATACGGGCGTATCACTCCGACCGAATTCGCATCGCGATGGGTTACATAAACACTGCCGGTAAGAGGGGAAATGGCGGCCTGATTGGAGCCGCGCGCCATTTTGCGTTCTCCGGCGACACGGGCTTCGTTAATTATCTGCATACAGCGATAACCTTCCGGGCAGCCCATGCGTGTGATGTCACCATGTTCGTTTGTCTGAGTTTCACTCACTTCGCACCAGGTGGCGCAGAAAGCTTCTCCACTGCGGCGCGGATCGGCCAGACAGGATGAATCTTCAGTTGTACGCAATATGGAGCCGTCGTCTCCGGCAAGATCGAACTGAACAGGAGCGCAGTCGTTGTCTTTTTCGCAGGAGGAACACAACGAGCCTTCGTCCATCCCTGAAGGACAATACAGATTTTCCGGCAGACAGCGATACATGAGCGCACCATCGGCGATGCTTTCTTTTACGGCCTGCTCAACCGGAACGGCGGCTTCGTTTTCAATGATGCTGACTTCGCCGTTGGAGACGTGCGTAACGTACAGGTAATGATCGGTGCTGTCTATGGCCAGACCGAACGGATCAGGAGAGACTTTGTAGCTGCGCCGCGAATTTTCCACAAAGAATGGCCTGTCACCGGGCTCGGCGTTTGCTGCGACGGTATCTACATCAAGGGCAATAACCATATCGCCTTCTTCGTCCTCGTAGCCGCCGACGTTAATCATGGTTCCACGTACCGCCACAAACATACGAGTTCCGGCATGGTTGAAAATCACGTCGCCACCAAACATGCCGATTGGAATTGTCCATTCAGGCACGAGCTTGTTTGTCGTCAGATCAATAATAACAACCGTTCCGTTCTTGTAGGCCTGGCTGAAATCAGAGTTTACCACTGCGGCATAACGCCCTCCCGGATGGACGGCTACACCGATCGGGAAATGAATGATATCATCCGGCGAATCCACACCGGGCTGACCGCTGATGCAGGCGTTTCCAATAAAACATGCGGTAAGCAACAGAAACAGTATTAAAAAACGAATATTTCGCAATGTCTTCTCCATAATTCCAATTCGCCTGAGTCTAGCAGAAACTTCCGGCATCATCAAGGCATCAGGCCATGATATTAAGAGGTTTTTTTCGAATTTTACGCCTGTATTTCTGTTTTCAATGCGGACTGGACAGCTGACCGCCATTTTGTTAATTTTCTGTCGCTGGAGGTTATGAAAATGATCGTTTCGGTTCTTCATCAGAAAGGCGGCACCGGAAAAAGCACGCTGGCGGTATCCATGGCGGTTTTTCTGGCCTCATGCGGAAAAACAGTTGCATTGCTTGATGCTGACCCACAAGGCACTGCAACACAATGGGGACGCAGATATGCGACTGAATTTCATGTGGATGTGAAACCGCAGCGAATGCGCAGTCTTGTCGAAGCAATCAAAGAAATTAAAAACATTTACGATCACATCATCATCGACACGCCGCCATCGGTTAACGCCGACACCGAACCGGCAATAATCGCTGCCGATGTGCTGCTTTCTCCGATGAAGCCATCGCTTTCCGACATGTGGGCGCTTGATCGCCTGGCAGCGATGGTGCTGGTGGCGGAACGGAAAATAAAGCCGCCGCACATTCTGGTGCTCAACATGTGCATGTCGCCTGACGAGCGAGGAAAAATTGCCGACAGACTGCGAGGCAGACCGATCAGGCTTTCGAAGGTGCAGATTCCCTTAGCGCCGGACTGGCCTGAAATTTTCGAGGGCGCGGCGCTCACAGAAGAAATACGCAATCTGCTTGCGGAACTCTGGGCGGAGATTTCCGACGCTCCGGCTGCGGACTGAATAATTCATCCGCATTGCCTTACATAATGAAGTCCGCTGTCATTTCCCTTTGAATGCCGGAGGACGTTTTTCGACAAAGGCGGTTGTACCCTCGACACGATCTTCTGTGGCGAAACTGTCGAGAAAGTGCCTGATTTCAACAGCCATACTCTCGGAAAGCTCCAAATGGTAGCCTTCATTGATTGCTTTCTTCGACAGGTTTACCGCCAGCGGCGCGCAGGCAACAATGGCTTCTGCAACTTTTCTGACGTTTTCCATGAATCCTTCGACGGGAAAAACTTCGTTCACCAGACCGATTGCCCTGGCGCGGTCGGCTTTGATTATGTTGCCTGTGTATATAAGCTCTTTGGCAAGGTTACGCCCAATAAGACGCGGCAGTCGCTGGGTTCCGCCAAAACCTGGGATAAGCCCCAGTTTTACTTCGGGCTGACCGAAACTTGAACGCTCGGAGGCAAAAATCATATCGCAGGCAATGGCCAGTTCGCAGCCGCCGCCCAGGGCGAAGCCGTCTACAGCCGCAATAACCGGAATCGCCAGATTTTCGAGTGCGTTCATCAGGTCCTGACCGGCGTTTACAAAGGTGGCAACAGCCGGATTGTCTTTTTCGAGTGTGGACATGAAGGCAATATCTGCACCGGCGACAAAAGAAGCGGGGCGCGGCTTGGAACCATCGGCAGGTTCATCTTTTGCACCGGTGACGATAAGCACGCGCACACTTCCGTCTTTAGAAACAAGATCGACAGCGTCTTTCATTTCCTGAAGAGTTTCAATACTGAGAGCATTGAGCACTTTAGGACGATTGACCGCCAGAGTAGCAATTTGTCCCTCAACTTCGAATTTGATGTTGCTGTAGTTCATGTCCCACCCTTTCGTTCTGACTGTTCGGCACAGGCGCGGCCCATGCCCGCCGCGCCCGCAATGGCTCTCATCAAGCCTGGTAATCGTAAACACCGCGCCCGCTCTTGCGACCCAGGCGACCGGAATCAACATACTTGCGCAATAACGGACATGGACGGTATTTGGCGTCGCCCAGACCGGAATGCAGAACTTCCATAATGGCCAGGCATGTATCCAGCCCTATAAGATCGGCCAGTTCCAGCGGACCCATGGGATGATTGCAGCCCAGCTTCATTCCGGTGTCGATGGACTCCGGCGTCCCGACGCCTTCCATAAGAACGTAGAATGCTTCGTTAATCATTGGCATCAGTATGCGATTAACGATGAATCCGGGGTAATCCTGAGCTTCCGCGCAGGTTTTGCCCATTTTTTCTGCGGCTTCCCTAACAGCTGAAAAAGTCGCATCGTCGGTGGCAAGACCGCGAATCAGCTCAACCAGTTTCATCACCGGAACCGGATTCATAAAATGCATACCGACCACTTTTTCGGGACGGCGCGTTGCTGCGGCAATCCACGTGATCGAAATAGAAGAGGTATTGGTCGCCAGAATTGCTTCTGGCTTTGCAATTACATCAAGCTTTGCAAATAGTTCTCGCTTGAGTTCCTTTTTCTCGGTTGCAGCTTCGACAATCAGATCGCAGTCAGAAAATTCCTCATAGCTTATTCCGGTCTTGATACGCCCCAACGCCGTCGCAACTTCGTTTTCGGTCATCTTGCCTTTGGCAACGGCTCTGGCAAGCTGTTTTTCAATACCGGACATCCCACGATCAAGATATTCCTGGCCGATATCCACCATAACGACACCGTAACCGGCCAGAGCCGCAACCTGAGCGATTCCGGCTCCCATCTGCCCTGCGCCGACAACTCCGATTTTCTCAATCATTGCGGCCTCCGTTTCAGATGCGCTCGATAATCATTGCGTTGGCTTCGCCGCCGCCTATGCACAGCGAAACAAGCGCACGCTTGGCGTTGCGCTGCTGCATGGCGTTAAGCGCCGTTGCCATCAGACGCGCGCCTGAGGCGCCGATGGGATGCCCGATGGCTATGGCGCCGCCGTTGACGTTGACTTTTTCAATAGACAGACCGAGTTCGCGCACGGCGAAGAGCGTAACGACCGCAAAAGCTTCGTTGATCTCGAAAAGGTCGATGTCGGAGGCTGTAAGTCCAGCTTTTGCCAGAGCTTTGCGGCAGGCTTCCACCGGTGCGGTGGTGAACCATTCAGGCTCATGCGCGGCCTCGGCATAACTGATGATGCGCGCCAGCGGCTTGACTCCCAGTTCGGCGGCCTTTTCGGAAGAGAGCAGCACGGCTGCGGCTGCGCCGTCGTTTATTGAAGAAGCGTTGGCGGCGGTGGTCATGCCGTCTTTATTGAAAACAGGCTTCAGAGTGGGAATTTTGTCGAAGTTGACCTTGGCCGGGTTCTCATCCGTATCGACAAGAGTGAATTCGCCCTTGCGTCCCGGAACTTTCACCGGAACGATTTCGTCTTTGAACAAACCTTTCTCGATGGAATTCAACGCACGCCTGAAAGACAGTGCGCCGAACTCGTCAAGCTCTTCGCGCTTGAAGCCCTTTTCGCGGGCGCACAGATCAGCGAAATTACCCATGTGCTGCTGATCGTACGGATTCCACAAACCGTCGAATACCATAAGGTCAACAATATCGCCCTTGGGCATGCTCATTCGATACCCGGTGCGCGCGCTCGGCAATGCATACGGCACCAGACTCATGTTCTCCATTCCGCCGCCTATACCGGCGTCGATGTTTCCAAGCGCAATTTCGTTAGCTACAAGCTGAATGGCTTTAAGTCCCGAACCGCAAACCTTGTTGATGGTCATGCAGGGCACCGACTGTGGAATGCCTGCGGCCAGAGATGCCTGACGACACGGAGCCTGTCCCTGGCCAGCCTGAAGGACATTTCCCATTATGCAAAGCTCAAGCTGTTCAGCTGGAACACCAGCCTTTTCTACTGCGGCCTTGATGGCTGTCGCGCCCAAATCGCGGGCTGGCACGGCAGAAAGAGACCCCAGAAAAGTTCCTACCGGAGTACGCTGTACACTGGCGATTACTACTTCCCTCATGTCATCCTCCCATTCAGCTCGTTAAGGTAAAGATATCCATACCGGAGAGCCATGCTCCGGCAATTGGAATGGAAATACGCCGCAGTCCTGAGTGTTCTTTCATACTGCTGCGTGATGTTTCCGACATTTTCACCCGGATTGCCTACATGTATTTTTCATAACCCGGCTTGCCCCAGTGGCATTTTTTGAACTTCTGCCCGGAGCCGCAGGGACACGGATCATTGCGCCCGACTTTATCGCCTTCGCGCTTGACGGTAACAGCCTTCCTGTCGTCGGCGGAGATGTTTTTGGAAGACCCGCCGCCGTCTCCGCCGCTACCGCGCCCGTGAGTTACGGTGCGTTTCTGACGTTCTTCCTCGTACTTGTCGTGCATAACCTGAACTTCTTCTTCGGTCTGCACCTGAACATGGAATATGAACGTAATGAAATCGCAGTTGATGCGGAGCAGAAGCTCCTGGAACATCGCGAAGCCTTCTTTTTTGTACTCGTGCTTGGGGTCGCGCGAACCGTAGCTGCGCAGACTGATGCCTTCGCGCAGATAATCCATGGATTGCAGATGCTCGCGCCAGGCCTTGTCCAGTACCTGCAGGTGTATTTCGCGCTCAAGTTTGTCCCAGGCGACGCCTTCGTCTTTGAGGAGATCGGAAAGCGCCTGTTTTTTAGCACGGTAGAAATTCTCGGCTTTGGCGTAAACCGATTCCTGCAAAATTTCCACGGTCGTCGCAGCCTGAAGTTCTTCGTCGTTGAGTTCGAAACCGAAATATTTCTTCAATGACTTTTGCAGAGCTTCAATGTCCCACTCTTCGCGCTTGTCTCCGCAATTTTCACCGATAGCGAAAACGACCGTTTCTTCAAGCGCATCAAGAAGACGATCTTCGGAGTTGCGGCCTTCCAGTATCTCGCGCCGCATCTTATATATGGTTTTGCGCTGCTCGTTGGCGACAGTGTCGTATTCGAGCAGATTTTTACGAATGTCGAAGTTGTGACCCTCCACGCGTTTCTGCGAATTTTCGATGGCACGGGAAACCATGCTGTGCTGAATCACCTGACCTTCTTCAATACCTATACGATCCATAATGGCTTTTATGCGCTCGCCGCCGAAAATGCGCATGAGATCGTCTTCAAGCGAAAGGTAAAATCGCGAAGAACCTGGGTCGCCCTGACGACCGGAACGTCCGCGCAGCTGATTGTCGATGCGCCGCGACTCGTGACGCTCAGTGCCAAGAATATGCAGGCCGCCGGCGTTGAGCACCTCTTCCCTTTCTTTCTTGCAAGCTGCTGTATATTTTTCGAGTGCGGCCTGGAATTCGTCCAGCGGCGCTTCCTTGCCGACTTCTTCCCACGCCAGAAATTCCGGGTTGCCGCCCAGCACGATGTCAGTTCCACGACCGGCCATATTGGTTGCTATTGTAACTGCACCTTTGCGACCGGCCTGGGCAACTATTTCTGCTTCTTTTTCGTGGAACTTGGCGTTGAGAACATTGTGCCTGATGCCTTTTTTCTTGAGCATCTGCGAAATTTTCTCGGAGTTCTCAATCGAAATGGTGCCGACCAGAACCGGTTTGCCGTGCTCGTGGCACCACTCTATTTCTTCTATGATGGCGTCGAATTTTTCTTTGAGGGTACGATATACGCGGTCCGGGTAGTCCTCACGGATCATCGCTCTGTTGGTGGGAATGACGCGCACTTCGAGGCCGTATATCTGCTTGAATTCTTCTGCTTCGGTTTCGGCGGTTCCGGTCATTCCGGCCAGTTTGTCGTACATGCGGAAGTAGTTCTGGAATGTTATCGACGCCAGTGTCTGGCTCTCGTTCTGAACAGTCAGACCTTCCTTGGCTTCGATGGCCTGATGCAGACCTTCAGACCAGCGCCGTCCTGGTTGCAGACGACCGGTGAATTCATCGACGATTATCGCCTTGCCGTCCTGAACTATGTATTCGACTTCACGCTGATAGAGCATATGCGCCCGGATAGCCTGGTTGATATGATGCAACAGCTCCATATTCTGCGGCTCATACATGTTTTCGATGTGGAATTTCTCTTCCAGCCAGACGACACCGGCATCTGAAAGAACGGCATTGCGACCTTTTTCGTCGATGGTGAAGTAATAGTAGTCGCCGGAAATATCTTTTTCTTTGCGGCCCTTAAGGCTGCCCGCAATTGCACGCAGACCTTTTTCCTGAACTTCCTCTTCTATTTCTTCGGCCAGCGAACGTTCCTGGCTCTTAATACGCTCGTGCTCCTTGCGCGCCAGTTTCAGCATTTCGACGATTACGGCGTTGACGGTGTAATACTTGTCTACCGACTGTTCAGCGGTGCCGGAAATGATTAACGGCGTTCTGGCTTCGTCGATGAGGATGGAGTCAACTTCGTCAACGATGGCGTAATGCAGATCGGCCTGAACGTAATCTTCAAGGCGGAACTTCATATTGTCGCGCAGATAGTCGAAGCCGAGTTCGTTGTTGGTACAGTATACAATGTCGCAGCGGTACATTTCGCGTTTGGTGGCATTGCGCATGCCGGGAACTACAAGACCTACCGACATACCCAGAAACTTGTAAATACGCCCCATCCACTCCGAGTCGCGCCGGGCCAGATATTCGTTGACCGTAACAAGGTGAACACCGCGTCCGGTCAGGGCGTTGAGGTAAAGCGCCAGAGTAGCCACCAGCGTTTTACCTTCACCGGTCTTCATCTCTGCGATGGCATTCTTGTGCAGCACCATACCACCGATGAGCTGCACGTCGTAATGCCTCATACCCAGAGTTCTGATACCAGCCTCACGCACAACGGCGAACGCTTCCGGCAGGAGCTGATCGAGAATTTCTTCTTCTTTTTTCACCAGCTCAATACGATCAGTGATGCCGGCTACTCCATCCGCCACGATTTTTTTGAAGCGAGCGGTTTCTTCTCGGAGCTGCTCGTCTGTGAAAGCGCGATATTTAGGCTCAAGAGCGTTGATCTGGTTGACAGCGCCCTGCATCTTTTTTATGGCGCGCGTATGTTTGTCGCCGAAAACTTTATTGAATAACCATACGAACATGTTCAGCTGTTTCTTCTATACAGTTGGCAATTGCTAAAGTTAAGATTTCGAACGGGAGTCTATCCAAAGAGGCCGAAATATGCAATCCTTTTTCGGGAATGGGGAGAAGAGGAAGAAAAGAAATGGACAATAAGACCATACCGGACTTTTTTTGAAGTATCTCTTGACAACTCGCGGCAAATCGGATAGTGAAATGCAACGTTTTCAGTTCTTTCAGATGCAAATTTAAGTACTTCCAGGCCCGTAGCTCAATAGGCAGAGCAACGGACTCTTAATCCGGAGGTTGGGGGTTCGATTCCCCCCGGGCCTACCAGCAATTTCCGCCGCATTTGCGGCGGTTTGTTTGTTTGGGCTTGTCGGGCGAGAATGGCGGAACTGGCAGACGCGCATGACTTAGGATCATGTGGGAAACCCCGTGAGGGTTCGAGTCCCTCTTCTCGCACCATACCAGCCAATTCTTCCAGAAAAAAATGAGGGTTTAGCCGTGTCAGAAATCAAGCTCGAAAGCACCGAAATTTCCCCGGTCGAATTTGATGTCAAAGCCAGCGTGGCGCATTCGGAAATCGAAAAGCTGCTCGAAGAAGGCTACGAAGAAGTTTCAAATTCAGTCCAGATCAAAGGCTTCCGCAAGGGCAAAGCGCCACGCAAAGTCGTCGAGCGCATGTTCCGTAAAAAAATTCTGAACGACATCGAACAGCGACTGGTCGAAGACGCCCTGCGTCAGACCTACCCCCAGCTCGGTCTTGATCCTCTGGCCGTCCAGAAATTCAACAAGCCCGAAAATTTCAACGGTGAAAGTGATCTTAACTTCAGCTTCATCATCGAAACCCGCCCGAAAATCGGAGATGTGCTGCTTGATGGCCTTAAAGTCGAAGAAGAGCGCATCGTCATCGAAGAAGAAGCCGTCACGCACGAGCTCGATGCCATGCGTCGCCAGCTGGCCGTAATGGAAACAGTTGAAGACCGCGACGTAGTCGAAGCCTCCGACTGGATTCTGTGCGACATAGAGCAGCAACTTGGAACTGAAACACCGCGTAAAAACGAAGGGGTGCAGCTGCAACTGGACAACGAGCATATTTTCCCCGAAATAAAGAACGCAATCATCGGCAAAAAAATCGGTGAAGAGTTTGAGGCTGAAGCAAAATACGAAGAAGATATGCCCAACAAAAATCTGGCGGGCAAATTTGTGAGATTCAAGGGAATAATCAACAAAATTCAGAAACAGGTCATTCCCGAAGCCAACGATGAATTTGCCAAAGAAACAGGTATGGCCGAAACGCTCGAAGGTCTTAAGAACGAAATCCGCAGCCGTCTGACAAAAATGCATGAAGGACGCGTCAGGCGCGATTTCACCGACAAGCTCTGGGACGCCATCGTAGCGCAGAATGAAGTTCCCATTCCGCCGACGCTGCTTAAAGAGCAGACCGAAAAACTGCGTGAACAGCGCGAAAAAGAAATGAAATCCTACGGACTCGACATTTCCGTGATGGGTCTGGATAAAGACCCGGAAAAAATGGCGAACTACATGGCCGGAATCGAAAAGCAGGCCCGCAATCTGCTGTCAGCCGTATTCATTCAGGAAAAGCTGGCCGGTGAATACAAGATCGAAGTCAGCGAAAAAGACCTCGACGCCGAACTGGCCAAGCGCGCCGAAGAATACGGAGTTCCGTTAGCCCGCATGCGCGCCCAGTTCGGAGAAGGCGAAAACCGCGAAAATCTGCGTTACGAACTGCGTAACCTGAAGCTGGTAGAGCTGCTGCGTGAAAAAGTCGAAGTCGTTCCGGTCGATCCGCCGAAGATGCCGGAACACAATCACGAGCACGGTGAAGGCTGCGACTGCGGTTGCGAGCACGGGCACGACGAAAACTGCGATTGCGACGACTGCAAAGAAGACAAACCAGCCGAATAAGTTACCTGAAGAATAAATCAAAGGGCGAAGATCAGAAATCTTCGCCCTTTTTGTTCATAAAGCATTGAAGTCGCTTATTGTTCCGCAATCATGCACAGATAATAATTGCTCCACGGACCTGAAATAAATCCGTCAAGGCTTGTGGCCTCGAAGCTTGCATAAATGCTGGACCGCAGTGAAGCCGCAGCCAGATAATCATCACGGCTGAGCGCTTCAACGCAGGTTGCTTCGTCTCCACCGAACATATTGATACCCCAGTCTTCAAACTTTGCACAGAAAGCCTCGATATACTCATCGAGATATGCGCCGACGACACGACATGAACCGTATACGCAGCGAGCATGAGCATCTTCAGGACAGGCCTTGACCTGCTCGCATTCAGAGCCGTAAGCCGGATCGTAAGTGCCGGAATTTTTGTTCATGGGGAAACAGAAGCAGCCTGCATCAACGAAAGTGCAATCGGAATCGCTTTCGCAGCTGTCGTCGGGCAGATTGAATTCGCAGAGGCCGTCTATGCAATCGACAGGTGCGTAATCGCATTTTGAATCAGCCAGGCATTGCGCGTCGAACTCAGAAGGAAATTCATTGCGGTCGGCTAAAGCGCAATCGAAAAGAGGCTCGGCGACAGAGCCGTTGCAGTCGGCCTCTATGGCCTGCCTGTACGCGCGGCAATCGTCTGCCGTTTCACAGGTGCGCGCGGCTGTCCCTGATGTTTTGCACCAACCAGAAACGCCGTCAACCGCTTCGCGCGTCACGGCTTCGGCTTCTTCTTCCAAATCCGCATCGCCGTCAACAGCCTCGCTTTCGTCGCTTTCGGAATTTTCGCCTGCATCGCCGTCGGTTTCGCCTGCATCGCTGTTTTCACTGCTCTCTACATCGCCATCGCCTTCAGACTCATCCGAATTGCCGCAGGCGGACAATGCAAACAGACCAAACCCAAACAGCAAAGTAAAAGTCAGTACATAACAGCCAGTACGGAACATGTTACATTCTCCTTGAAACCAGGTTTTCCGGCAGAATCTGAAATCAACCGGTTTTACTTTAACACTGTAGTTCATATCAGGCAAGCCGAATTATGTCACCCGGATGCAGATATAAGAAAGTCATGCATTTTTCATGTGGTACTACAACAAAAACGCTCTTTCGAAGAAGCGGAAGATCGTTTTTCCATATGGAAATTATTACTTCGCGATAGATGTTACAGCCCGGCGGCATCCAGTACGGCGGGGATGTGGCGCTCCCAGCCGATAGCCATGATGTGTACGCCGTCGGCGACACCTTTAAGTCCGGTAATTACACGGGCGGCTATTTCGATGGATTTCTTGTAGAAATCCTCTTTCGGAACCGACGCCATTTCGTCGATGATATCCTGTGGCACGCTTATTCCGGCGATGTTTTCGTTCATAAACTTAGCCATGGCGGGCGACTTGAGAAGAATTATCCCGGCCAGCACGCGGCTTTCAAGCGAGGCAGTTTCTTCGCGGAAACGAGCAAAGCGCTCAACGTCAAAAACCGGCTGAGTCTGGAAGAAATCAGCCCCGACACGCACTTTTTTCTCCATTTTCATCAGCTGCAGTTCGGGTGCGTCAGACTCCGGCGAGACAGCGGCACCCAGCAGAAATTCGGACGGCGCGGCAGTAAGCGTCTGCCCGGCCATGTCAAAGCCTTTCCGCAGACCGTCAAGGGCTTCGAGCAGATTTACGGAATCGAGATCATACACAGGTTTGGCCTGCGGATGGTCGCCTACTTTGGGGTGATCACCGCTTAAAACCAGAACGTTGCGGATACCAAGCGCATAAGCGCCAAGTGCGTCGGATTGCAGCGCCAGCCGGTTGCGGTCACGGCAGGTAAGCTGATAAACCGGCTCAATGCCGTGCTGCATGAGCATGACGGATGCCGCAACCGAAGAAGCGCGCATAATGGAACTCTGATTGTCGGTAACGTTTACCGCAGCCAGACGATTTCTGAAGGGCAACAGCGGCTCTATCACCCGGTTAATGTCCACGCCCTTGGGTGGCCCGATTTCAGCCGTTACGGCAAAACTGCCGCCATCAAGCATTTCCTTCAATCGACTCATCCGTCTCTCCAGTTCGTTCGCGCTCAATCTTCAGATGAACGGAATTCTTTCCCGCCTGCAATAAATACCGGCTGACCGTTGCGAATTTCGATGCGGCGCGGCCCGTCGGACTTGATGCGGTCAGGCGCGGCCTGAATTTCTTTGAGGTTTTCCAGCTTTCCCAGCGTTTTCATGCGCTCGTAAATCAGAACCCATCCGCAGTCGCGCTGCCTGTCAACCTCGCAACGCCCGCCTTTAGAGCCTCCGCAAGGGCCGTTCAACAGTCCCTTCGAGCAAAGCGTCAATGGACATAATCCGCCGGTGCGATCGCTTATACAGTCGCCGCAGAGCGCACAGTATTCTTTGAACACGCCCCGGAAGTGAGTCTCACCGCCGAATACAGTGTCGCATCCGGGATGAACCAATGCCCCGTCTGTGGCGTCGATAACTGTATGCACCGCCTGGCCGCAGGCCAGAACCAGATAAGAATCTACGCCGACATGAGCGGCCCGCAGTTCGAGAACAGCCTTGCGGACTGTACCCTGCGAACAGCAGGTTTCGGGAATGTGCGTTCCGGCCACTATTTTTCCGGCGTCTTCAAGCTGGCGGCTCATTTCATCCACCTGCGCCCGCCCACCGGACATACACTGCGTTGCGCAGCTTCCACACCCGAAGATGAAGATTCTGTTCTCACCTTCCAGCATCCGCAGTATTTCTTTAAGTTTTTTCTGAACAGTCGCATGCATCGGCGTTTCTCCGCATCAGAGATATCGCAGTTTCCATCAGATGTCCCGACAGATGGCACCTAATTTAATTGATATTACCAATTTCGACGGATAAGCACAAAGGTTCAATGACCCGACAGAGTTTTTTCTTACAGATACTGATTATGGATCAGACAAGATACGACATTCATCTTGCGCACCGGAACCCGACGCGCTCGTAGCGATACGGCAGACCCAGCCCGTCTCTTTCGGAGGAACGCAGGAAAGAAACCGGCGTTGAATAACTGCCGCCTCTGACGACTTTGCTGATTGTGGAGGGAATCAGCCAGGCGCTGCCGTCGGAAGGCGCGCCGCCGTCGGTTTCGTAATCGGCGTGGTAATAATCCATCGTCCATTCCCAGACATTGCCGGTCATGTCGTAAAGCCCGAACAGATTCGGCTCAAGAAGGCCTGCCGGATGAGTATGATAGTCGGAATTGTCGTCAAACCATGCGGCATCTTCGATGCAGGAGGCATTAAGACCGCAATTGTAGGCAAGAGACACACCGGCTCTGACGGCATATTCCCACTCCGCTTCGGAAGGCAGACGAGCCCCGATGCGGTTGCAGAACTGTGAGGCCTCGTACCAGTTGACCATTTCGACCGGACAGTCCGGGCAATCCGGGTGGCCGTTGAGCGGTTTGAAATAGGCAGGATTAAGACCGGTCACAGCCATGTAATCACGCTGAGTAACTTCGTTCACCATTATTGAGAAATCCGGCACATCAACTACATGCGTCGGATATTCGTCGTTTTTACAGGAAGCATCTCCGGCAGCACAACCCATGAAGAATGAGCCGCCCGGAATTTCAGTCCAGTGAGTAAGCTTTCCCAGGGTTCGCACAGGACGGATACCTACAAAATTCAGACGATCTGAAGGTAACATTCCGCTACGACCTGAAATGCGGTTGCCTGAAGCCTGTGTAGCCCAGCTTCCGCCTCGTCCAGTTTTGTACGCCCCGAATGAGTAGCCTTCGGGGTCTGTCACAGCTTCGTCTGAAGTAAGTTCACCGAACCAGTCCCAGGTCGGCTCGAATACGTTTCCGATAACATCATAAAGCCCCCAGGCGTTAGCTTCCTTCAGACCGACAGGATGAGGCATCTGTCCGCTTCCGGTATTCACGTTGTATTTGTACCATGCGATAAAATCGAGATTGGGTTCAATGTCGAGGGCATTGATGCTGCCGTCCTGGCTTATGGTGGGATAATATGCGGCATAAGTTCCGGCACGCGCGGCATATTCCCATTCGGCTTCAGTCGGAAAACGGTAGCCGACGCAGTCGTAGATGCTTTCTGCTCCATTCAGAGATACAGCAGCACTTTTTATTCCCTGCTTTTCCGAGTCGTAACACTGCATGTAATCGTCAGTTTCCGAATCGTCGCGACAGACTGTATTTTCAATAATGAAACATTCCGGCAGTTCGGCTTCTACGGAAAGTCTGTTAAGATAGGCTGCCGAATCATACCAGCTTATGTTTTCGACCGGACAGGTTTCACCGCAGACAACACCGCCACCGCCTGGCGAGAAGCGACTTGGATTCCACCCCATGACATATTCGAATTCCGCCTGGGTAACTTCGTAAATTTTGATTTCGAAGGCTCTGCTGAGGGTGACTTCATGCTGCATCTCACGCAATTCGTTGTAACCCAGCTGATCTGGAGGCGCACCCATTAAAAAAGTACCGGGCGCGACATAAATATAGCCGTCGGTCAGACCCGGCATATACAAATCCCAGGGTTCCGCATACTCATCGGAATCAGAATTTTCTTCGTATTCCCAATCGAGCTCAAGCTCGGCTTCAATTTCATTTTTCGCTTCATCTTCGATTTCGTATTCGGACTCGTATTCCTCTTCAGATAAACCTTCGGATTCAAAGTCGCCGTCTTCAAACTGATCCGAGTCATAATCATCATGCTTGGAGTCAATATCAAAGTCGTAGCTCCATTCCTCATAAACATCGGCGTTGTCTTCATCATACTCCTGAATGGAGTCAAGGTCACCGTCTGCCGGCGCCTCGAATTCCTGATCTTCAAAGCCATTCTCCCATGAGCCGTCTTCGTCGTCACCATCGGAGCCATCGTTAATTGTTTTTCCGGCGTCTGAACTGCCACAGGCCGAAGTGAAATAAAGCACGAAAAACATAACAGAAATAAAGCGGGTGCGCATCTTCCGGCCTCCCCTTTAATAGCCTCAATATGTAACAGGATTCGCAGAAACAGGAATCCATCTATGATTAAATATAGCAACGATTTAAGAATTGTCCAGCGGCAGAAACAGGCAATCAGTCGGCAGAAACAGGCAGTGATTCAGCGCATGTAAGGAGCAAGCAGAAGAGAGATTTCTTTTTCGCTGAAACCGATGCAGTCCGTATCGGAAGGAAGAAATTCGCCCAATTCTTCCAGTCGGTCAATAATTTCGGCGTGCGCAGGGGCATTATAAAGGTTTTCAATGTCGTCAAGGTCAGGCTGTATATCCAGCAGCAGCGACCATCCATGCTCGGCAGCAAGCTTAAGCAGAGCCTCCAGCGAATCGAAAACATCACGATTGCCGACATGCAGATGAAGTTCGGCCCGTGCCTTCACTTTGACGGCATCCAGCAAAGACACAGACTGTTCGAAATGTCCGCCGCGTCCGACAAGGGCATCGTGCCGCACGGGATCAGACGAATGCAAAGCTACCCTGAAAAGCCTGACGCCGGCAGCTGCATAAGATTCGGCACGCTGCGGAGAATGCAGCACCTTACCGGAATACTGCACGGCCAGCTCCAGTTCGGGGTGGTCTTTAATATGCAGCAACAACTCGCGAATCCACGAACCGTCCGCGTCGTCCTGCGGAACGGCCAGAATACGCCCGAAATTATACGGCGCCAGAAAATCGAAAATGCGCCGCAGCTCGTTCTTCCCTATCGGCGGAGCATCCTGCTCGTGGATACGGCTTTCGGAGTTCTGATGAAAAGCCGGCAGATGGGCATAGCGAAAACGCAGGGGCAGTTCTGCAACACGCCTCAGCAGAGGTGGCGCAACAAGCGTTGAATCAGGGTTCTGGCGCTCCATGAGTTCAAGCGATCCGGCGCAGATCAGCGTCAGCTTGGCAAGTGTTGAAGACCATTTTTCGGTATTGCTGAAACTTACGTTGTAGCCGATATCGAGATTGGCGGTATTTTTAAACAATGGTCTGGAAGGCTCGCGCGGACGCAGCGTTATTTCTCCTGCACCTTCTTCAGATGAAACATGCGCCACAAAAGAATTTTCTTCAATAGCGATGTTTTCAAGCTGAACGCCCAGGCGCTCTTCACTTATTGCGGCAAAAAGGCGACCGGCATGATCGAAAACACCAGAATCGGAGATGACATTCAACAATCGCGGTTTCTGCAACTGCACAACCGGAGTCGGACTCGCATCATCTACGGCTTCGCACTCTTCGAAAGCGATGCTGTTTTCGCACCAGCCGCATTTTTCGCAGTCGTGCAGGCAGCTTCGCAGTCTGTCGAGAATTTCCGGCGTCTGTACGGCTTTGCGCACTCCTTTGTATTCGTAGAGAATCTTGTCCTCCAGAAGATAAGCGTAACGCTCTATTTCGCTCCTTATCGCCTGCGTGCTCCAGGAACGCCCGTCAAGCTTCAGAACATCGACGCAATCTTTGTAGTAAACCAGATTTTTAGGAGCGATCATGGTGCGCATTATAAGCCACGGGTTCTTCTGAACTTCCTGACGGCATTTCTGCAGACGGATATTCCACTCTTTCCAGGCTTCTTCCGGGTCGCTTTCCATCAGCGGCGGCAAAGCCTGATGGAAAAGCAGCATCGGACATTCGGGAATGCATGAATTGTCTGGAATGATTTTTACTTCTTTTCCCAGCGCCTTGATCTGTCTGAGTTTTTCGGGGAAAAGATTGAAGGAGTGATCCATAAGAATCGCATCCGCACCGACCCGCCGCACCCACCATGAGGCAACATGCATGCTGGTCATTCCGGCAGCGACAGAATTGGAAATTTTTATTTCAGGCAATTCGCTTTTAACTCTGGCAGCCAGGTCGATATCGGCAAAGACAGCCGATATCGGACAACCGAAATCAAGGCGCCTGCGAAGAAAATCAAGAATGCGATCATGGTTTCTGGAAACCACAAAAGTGTTGAACACATATGACAGTCTGATGCCTTCTGCCGCCAGCCCCTCGGCCAGCGGATTTATCTCGGCCTCGTACTGCGCCAGCTCCTGGCGCGCCACCTGGCGGTGCGTCGATGCGACATCCTGATGCGGCGAGAGATACACATCTTCGATAAAACGCGCATACGGAGAAATCGTTCTGTAATAGTTCCTGTCCTGATTGTAGGGCACCGAAAGCTTCATGCCCAGTTCCAGGATGTCTTCGACTTCAAATCGAGGCGGTAATGGTTTAATGCCGCAATTTTCGATGTCGTCAGTCTTCATTCGAATTTCTCCGCTTATTACCCATGCGCAAAAGTCATTTGCGGTTTCGGACGACGATGGACTTGAAGCGCAACAATTCCTCCCTGCTGAGATCGCGAATCAGTATCGCCAGCAGAATAATTCCGACAACAGCACCTTTCACGACAAGCAACGGCTTTGAATCCGGTTGCCATGAGAACGAAATACCGAAAGCGATAATGGCGGCAACAATGCATCGCAATAAGGTACGCAACGGAAAACTTACGTTGAAGCGTCTTGCAATCCACAGCCAGGCGGCAAAAGCGCCGAGCGTCATTACGATGGCGCTGGCGAACGCCGCACCAATGGTGCCGAAATGACTGACAGCAAGGATATTGAACAATCCCGAAGCAACCAGCATGACTCCCATTATTTTAGCAGACACCTGCGGCTTACCAGAGCCGGAAGCGACTGTGGTAAAAATCATAAGCATCGAAAAAGACAGGTAACCGATCGCCAGCATCGCCATTTCGACACGCCCATGCACAAAGATAGGAGTAAAGACAATCTTGAGAATATCGCCGGCGCAGGCCGCAGCACCGATGGCGAACAGCGAAGCCATCAGCAGCGTATAGCGAGTGGCATCTGTAATGATACGACTGGTACGCTCGCTTTCACCCTGGTATGTTTCTTTGGAAACCAGGGGAAAAAGCACCAGCGAAACTGCAATGACGCCGATATAAGGCAGGCGCGCCACCTGCACCGCGACAGAATATATGCCGACCAGAGAATTGCTTACTTCGGAAGCGCTCACACCAAGAAGCGCCGCGAGTTTAGCTTCACGCCCATCGGCAACCCAGTCGGCCAGAAAGGCTTTGACCATATACAGGTCGGCGTTTATGAACAGATTCATAAGCAGCGTAAAAATCATAATCCAGAACTGAAAAGCAATGAGCCTGCGCCAGCCGATACTGTTGACGTATTCTCCACCGCGAGCAAGGAATGACGAAACAAGCAACATGATGACCGCAGTAATCAGGAATCCGCCGATGGCTCCGTACACACCAAAACCCAATATGGCCAGCAGAACGATCAGACCGACTTTCAGAGTGGCGAACATGATGTCCATTGACGCCTGGCGGAAAAAGAGGCGGCGTCCGTTGAACGTGCCGATGAACACCGCATACAGCGAGTAGCAGAACACAATGGGCGCCGAAGCCTGAATATACACGGTCAGGCGTGGATCATTGAGCAACCAAGATATCAGCGGGGCCGAAGCCGCCAGAGCCACGGTAACAATGCCGCCGAAAACCAGCTGCAGGCGCACTGCCTGCCTTCGTACCGAAGCATAACGGCTTGGGTCTTCGGAAATGAATTTTGAAACCGATTGCAGAGTTCCAGCAATCATCATCATGGTAATTGGATTGAGAATTCCCATTACAACGGTATACAGGCCATAAAGGTCTGCGCGTTCGACTTCGCTTTTGCCGATATAGCGCGGCAGAAGCGTCAACAGCATCAACCCGGTAAAGATAAAATATCCCTTTGCGGCAGCAATCCACAACGCGCCGCGTCCGACGGCACGAGTTTCCTTCAGCCCGTCTTCTTTCTGAACAACTTCATTCTGCATGTAAAATCCCGATTCATCATGTTCCGCTAAAAGCGGAATCTGGTTAACAGAGATACGCTTTCTCCATCTGTCGCCGGAGCTACCACCACATCTTTTTCCGGAGCCCAGACGAACAGTGCAATGCTCGCCAGCGTTCCGGCGGCTCCAAGCCCCATAAGGACGCCTCCGCCGACACGCGTGCGGAAGCCTTCGTCGCGCTCGTTTTTGTAATTACTAGAAACTTCGACATAGCGGCTGGCGTTTGCATAATGATCCTGAGCCTCAAGCTCAAGAAATATTCCGAAACCAAGCGCCAAAACAGAAGCAACACCGGTAAAAATGCCGGGACGATAGTCGGGCTTCTTTTCGCTTTTCTCTCCAGGCTTCAACGACAGACCAGGCTCAAGTTCCGGCTCAAGTTTAAGGCGTTCGCCAGGTTGAATACGCAGTTTGCGCGTATGCGTGACATAGCCAGGGCGCACGACGGCAATCTCGTAAACACCCGCCGGAAGATCGGCCTTGTACATGCCTTCGGCGACTTTTCCGCCGTCGAGATATATTTCAACATTTTTTGTGCTGGTCGGAACGATTTCAAGATGTCCGGCCTCAGCCTGAAACATATGCTTGACACGAACCAGATCGTCCGGCAGGACCTCAACCACTACTTCGGTGTCTTCGAAAGGAGGAAGGTGAAATTTCAGCCGGTGCTCTCCGGCGATGATATCACGCAGAACAACAGGTGCAGTTCCTGCTTCCTTACCGTCAAGAAATACGGTGGCTCCGGCAGGTTCGGAGTCGATCAGAACTTCGCCGCGCTTCTTTTCGAGATCGAATGAAATGCTTTCGGCGCAATTATCCGGAAAAACGAGATTCTGTTTCAAATCCGGCAAGCCGTCGTATGACAGCCTTGCTTCCAGCCGTGTTCCGGAGATGGATCGCAAATGCAATGGGGTGTACCCCAAAAACCTTTCGTTTACGAAAACTTTCGCGTTTATCGGAAAACTCATCACGCGCAGAGCACCCTGTCCTGCCGAAAGAACCGGTCTGCTGCCCAGCATATCCGCCAGCATGTTTTCAATAAGCGACATGGCTGCAGCCTCTTCGGGCAGAGATTCCAGCAGTTCGCGCTCGCTCTTGTCGGATTTCATAACCAGACGCATCACCAGCCATCCGTCCTTGCGCGGCGTAAACGAGAGCCTCAAGCTTTGAGTGATGCCGTATTTCCGCATAAGAAGAGCTCTGCAATCGTCCGGCATTTCGCATTGCAGTAAACCGTTGTTGCGCTCCCACGAAACCTGATCGACCAGTTCATTGTGCAGATACAGTGAAATTCTTTCGCTGGACGACATAAAATTCAACATGCTGCGCTGCAGGTCGTTCTTGAGCGACTGACTGATGTTGCCTTCTATGGGTTCGAGAATGATTTTTACCAATGCGGACTGCCCGCCGCTGAAAGACTGGGCGCTGAGAACGGCAGGTGCGGCGGAACAAAACACGAGTATAAAAATAAAAGTCAGTCCACGCAGACATATCCCTGTTTTTTTACTGCAACACATCTGAATCATTTCTCCGCCGCCTGCGAAATATTTGAAGGAAAAACCTTGGCTCTGGCGGCTTTTACATTCGCGAAGGCCACCGGCTGCAATTTTCCCTTAACAGCAATCGGCTCAAGAAGGTCATATTCGAACAAATCCTTCACGGTCTCCAGTGCAGCGGGAGTAAGGAGTATTTGACCATCGGCGGCCTTGGACTCGGCACGCTGCGCCAGATTTACTGTGTCGCCCATTACCGTCCACTCCAGACGATCAGCGGAGCCTACGTGACCGGCAACGACTTCTCCAAAATTGATGCCTATTCCCATCCGCAGAGTTTTCAAGCCTGCGGCAGCCTGCATTTCATTAAAAATCTTCAGTTCGGCATGCATGGACAGCGCCGCCCTGACAGCACGCTCGGCGCTCTTTTCGGAATCAATTACACCACCCCAGACAGCCATAAGTGCGTCACCGATGAATTTATTCACCAAACCACCGTTATCTTCGATGATTTTAACCATACGTGTGAAATACGCGTTAAGAATCGTCACCAGTTCCTGTGGCTGCATGCCTTCCGACATGCTGGTAAATCCGCGAATGTCGGAAAACATCACTGCTACGGTGCTTGTCGATCCGCCCATCTCGATACGACGACTTTCAATTACACGCTGAACGACACGGGCATCGACGAATTTTCCGAAGGTGCTGCGAATGAATTCCCGCTGCCGGAGTCCTTCTACCATTTCATTGAACCCGCGAGAAAGCAGACCCAGCTCGTTGGCGCTGTGAATCTTTATATCGCGGCTGAAATCTCCGTTGCGCACCTGCGCCAGTGCGGATTTAAGCTCCATGACTGGTTCAAGAATCGAACTGGCCTGAATCCCGGCCAGGTAAATAGCGAAGAGGACACCAACTACATAAAGAATCAGACTGGCGAGTAGAGCGTTGATATCGTATGAACTGATACTGGAAAAAGACAGCGCGAACAGCTTGTCTATAATGCGCCCGGCCAGGTAAAG
>JAKQSH010000469.1 GCA_029570245.1 Deltaproteobacteria bacterium
ACTCCCGACGATACAAACATTCAGCTGCCGTCGGGTGTTGACTGGGACACTCTGAAAGTTTACCCCGACAACAAGGAAGTTGCCCTGTACGACGCCATTCTGAACTGTCTCGACTGGCAGTACGGTGTGGATGAAAATCACATTCACAGCATCGGATTTTCTGCCGGCTCCATTATGACCGACGCGCTTGCAACTCTGCGCAGCGACGAACTGGCTTCGGTGTTGACATGGTCGGGCGGGTATTTCGCCAATGCGGCCAACGTGCAGCTGCTTGACGCCATAGTGCGCGGCTATGTCAGCTGGCCGGCTTACAGCGCAACCAACAAATATGCGCAGGTGCTTATTTCTGGTGGAACCGAAGACAAATTCGGAGGAAGCATGATGGGCTTCACCATGTGGATTCATTTCGATCAGATGGCCGAAAACGACGAAACATGGCTCAACCAGAACGGTCACGACGTTATAAGCTGTAAGCACACTCAGGGGCACACTGCTCCAGCCGGGTTCAGCCCGGAGAACGCAATAAAGTTCTTTCACGATCATCCCAAGGGCACTGTTGATTCGCCATATTCGAGCGCACTGCCTGACTCTTTCCCCGACTGGTGTTACTTCTCCGGCAAGACCAACTGATTATTCTCTGACAGCAGAAAGGCCGCCGGCAAAGGCGGCCTTTTTTTATGCCGGACCGAGTCTGAATCCTTTGGGCTTGCGCTTGAGCACACGTCCGAAAATGTCGTAATCATGTGTGTCTTTTATTCTCAGCGGGGCGATGCTGCCTGTTTCGGCTTCACCTTCAACTATGTAGGTAGAGCCATCCACTCCGGGGGCCTGATTCCAGGCGCGGGCTTCAATAAGATACTCGCTCTCTTCCGAAACGCCTTCAACCAGAACTTCAAGGAGTTTGCCTCGCATTGCCGAAAGTTTTTCCCGCGAAACTTCCCTCTGTGCTTCCATGATCTGCTTCAGTCGCTCCTGTTTCTGTTCTTCCGGCACCTGATCCGGCATTACAGCAGCGGCGGTGTGTTCCTCCTGCGAGTAAGCGAATGCACCCAGGCGGTCGAAATGGCCTTCTCGCACGAACTCCAGCAGGCGGTTGAATTGCTTTTCGCTTTCGCCGGGGAACCCCACTATAAGCGACGTGCGCAACGCCGCATCGGGAAAACGCCGTCGGATCGTCTCAATGACGGCGCGTGTCGATTTTTCACTGTCTGGGCGGTGCATGGCTTTCAGTATGGCGCTGTCGATATGCTGAATCGGCAGGTCGAAATACGGCAGCATGGTTTCAGACTCGGCTATTGCATCAAGAAGTTCGGAGTTTATGCGTTGCGGGTAAAGATAAAGCAGGCGCACCCAGTGCCGGCCTCGCGCAAGCGTCGGGTGACGCAGCAGTGCTGCAAGGTTGCTGCCGTCCTTGAGATCATCTCCGTAAGTGCCGAGGTTCTGCCCCACCAGATTCAGTTCCATGACTCCTGATTCCAGCAGGCGTTCGGCTTCGCGGGCGATATCTGAAATCGGGCGCGATTTCTGCGGTCCGCGCAATTGCGGAATCACGCAATAAGAGCAGGCGCTGGAGCAGCCTTCGCTGATTTTCACAAAAGCCGTGTAAGGCGGCGTTGAAAGCACTCGCGGAGTATCCGCATCAGGCAGAAATTCCGGGCGACCAACTTTTACCCGCTGTGGCTTTACAC
Source organism: Deltaproteobacteria bacterium (assembly GCA_029570245.1). Lineage (GTDB taxonomy): Bacteria > Myxococcota_A > SURF-8 > SURF-8 > SURF-8 > JAKQSH01. The sequence continues at coordinate 1,689 of JAKQSH010000469.1, forward strand.
CGCCGAGAATATCCTTCAGATAAGGAAGTTCACCCGTTCCGATGAAATGATCGACTTCCGGCAGCTCTTTCGCCAGTTCCTTCGGATAGCGTTGCGCCAGGCAGCCTGCAACCACCAGCCGCGTACTTTTGCGTTTGTACTGCGCCAGTTCAAGAATGGCGTCAACCGACTCTTCGCGGGCGTCGTTTATGAACGAGCAGGTGTTGACCAGTATCACGTCTGCCTTGCGGGGTTCTACTGTGCTTGCCCATCCTTCCGACACTGCCATACCCAGCATGAGTTCGGAATCAACCAGATTCTTGTCGCATCCGAAAGACGCCAGATAAATTAATTTCTGTTTTTTGTTTTCGGTTTTCGTCGTCAATATCATCTCCATAAGAAGCCGTGAATACAAAACAGCCGATGCATGATATTCGAGAGCCGCCGGCAAAACAACGCAAATCGGAACGGGCGAATATCCGTTAAAATTTAGCGATTGATCGGACGCCTGATTTTTATTATACTCTTCAAATATTGATTATGCGATATTCAATGGAAATATCAAATGAAGCTTTTTTCAAAATACCGATATCTTGCGCTGTTTGCTGCAATCATAATCTGCTGTTTCATGCTCGCCTGTAATGACGATGAAACTCCCGACGGCGATTCGGAATATTTGTCCGATGGCGATTCAGTCATGTCTGACGGCGACGCTTACTCCGACCGGGACTTCGAAGCTGCACCGGACGGCGACGCTTTCGATGCCGATGCTGATCTGGACGGTGCGCATTCTGATGCGGAAACGTCTGCAGAAGACGCTGAGACTGTTGAAAATGGAGATTTTGAGTCTGATGATTCCGAGTATCAAGCGGAATCCGATCTGGAATTTGCCGACTCCGATTGCAGTGAGAATGCAGAGGCAGACGAAGATTCGTCGCAGGTCGCACGTCTGGCTGTTGCGCTTCCTTCGAGTTTGGCTGTGGGGCAGAGCATCGGTCTTAAGGCCTGGCTTTTTGTTCGCGGCGGGGGCGGAGCCGTGGACGTGTCGAATCATGTCAACTGGAGCGCTACGGAAAACGCCTCAGATGTGGAAATCGACAACGGCGAGAAAACGTTGAAAGCTCTTTCTGAAGGCGGTATCACGCTTGAAGCCGTTTATTCTCAGGATGCGCGTGTCGTGCCTGCAACGGGACATATCGAGATAAAACCGCGCAATCA
>JAKQSH010000474.1 GCA_029570245.1 Deltaproteobacteria bacterium
CAATTTGCGTCCTGAGTGCCAAAAGGCGTCCTGAGCGTTTATTCCTCCTTCTTTAAGCAGAGCAAGGTCATTCCACTCCGAAAATGCGTGATCCGGCGTCGATATTCTGGCCGGGTTGTACGTCATGGAGTTTGAATCGGCCTTTGCATGGCGACTTTATTATCGTTTGCATCATAAGACCCCGGCAGTCTTCGAACACCGCCAGAATCTGCCCCTCCTCAACCGTCTGGCCGTCGCGTACTTCCAGCGACACCATCCTGCACCGCATAGGCGCTACAAAATGCCAAGCCATGACAATTTTCCTTTTCTTTTTCCCTTTTAGAGCCTCTTCTGTACTTCTTTATAATTTTGATGCAGAGTTTGTTTTTTTTCAAGTTCTTTTGTTGTCGCAGGGCGGATCATTGCAGGCTATTATGTTTACTATGGAAAATCCGAAGACAGCCTGGGCATTCTATACAGCAGAGGTGTTCGCCGCCATGGCCGAAAATGCTGAATTTGTTTTCTTTCATGTATTGATAGACCAAATGTTTTAGAGACTGTGGAGCGATTTTGTGCTAGTATTTTTCAATTAAAATTCGTGCGTTCGAGAGTTTGCGGGTGTTGTTGCATAAAGCATTGAATTCATTGTTGTTAACCTTATCTGTGCTGCTTGCTGTAGCCTGTGCGCCGGCGTTTGCTCCGGCGGATAACGACAGCGACGGCGATCTTGATGCAGACGAGTCGGAAGAAAATCCATCAGAGATCGACGGAGCAGAAGAAGACCGGGACGAAAGCGAGTCGGAATACGACTCCGATAATCCGTTTGACAACGGTCTCAAATTCCTGGATAAAAACGGTCAGCCGGCGGACCTCGGACGACAGGGACAGGTCGTTTCGGATTTGATAATCCGCTTCAAGGAGCCTCAGGCTGTGCGCGACAGGCTGAACTTCGACAGCAGTCTGCCTTTGTTTTATACGCTGGATTTCGGAGAAAGAATTCAGGTTACTTTTTCCAAGTTCGACCAGACCAACTTCGAATTCAGCGAGGTTGACATCAGTATCTCAGGTCTTGCGCGTACTGGTGACAGGCCGGTTTCGTGCTACCTCGAAAACGGTAGAAACAGTGTTGAAATAAACGGCGTTTTCTGGGTACTGCCGGGACAGAGCGGCAACGCAACCGAACGGAACGCTTCGGATTGAAATGAACGAAAACGGAACAGAAAAAAATCCGCTTCTGGGGCTGGCGCTTATCATGTATTCCATGGACGCCGAAAAATCCTCGTCCAGAGCCGAAGCTTTTCGTTTTGTGCTTGAAGGCGCCTGTTCCAGACTTGGCTATACACTTGAAGACGTGCGTGTCTGGCTAGGAGAAAACCTTGAGATTGTAAAAAACGCCTACAGAGAACGCAGGCCCGCCGGATGAATTTCGCCATAAACGACATAATCGCCGCCATTTCCACCCCTACCGGAATGGGTGGCATCGCAGTCATACGCCTTTCGGGCTGCGGTTCTCACGAGCTTGCAAAGCGGTTCTTCAAGCCGCTGGCGCAGAACTGCGGCTTCGAAGCAAATCGAATGTACGCCGGATGGATAATCGACGCAGAAAACGGCGAACCGCTGGATGAGGCGCTTTATGTGCGCTTCGCTGCACCGCGCTCTTTCACGCGTCAGGACGTGGTCGAGCTTCAGATTCACGGCGGAGGAAGGCACGCCCGCTTCATTCTCGATCGCCTGCTTGAAAACGGTGCCCGATTGGCCGAGGCTGGAGAATTCACAATGCGTGCGGTGCTAAACGGACGCATCGACCTGACACGCGCCGAGGCGGCGGCTGATCTGATCGCCGCACGTTCGGACGGGGCGCTCAAGGCCGCACGGCGTCAGCTTTCGGGCGAACTTTTCCGCATGTGCGAGAATGCACGGCGTCAGATTGTCTCTACACTGGCCATGATGGAAGCATACATCGACTTCCCCGAAGATGAACTGCCGCAGCATGACCGTATCGCAGAATGTGCAGCGCTGGATGAAATACGTCTGCTGCTTGAAAAAGCCGCCGATACTTACAGACGCGGCAGGCTTTTAGCCGAAGGCGCGCTGGTGGTGATCTGCGGAGCGCCCAACGTTGGCAAGTCGTCTCTTATGAACCGACTGGCGCGGCGCGAGCGCTCAATTGTTGACTCAGCTCCCGGCACCACGCGCGACGTGGTGGAGGAGCCTTATCAGGCCGGGGGAGTGGCGGTGCGTCTGGCCGACACAGCCGGACTGCGCGAAGCCGAAGGCGTGGAGGCGCGCGGCGTTGAAATGGCATGGAAACAGCTGGATTCGGCTGATCTGGTTGTCTGGGTGGTGGACGCTTCCAGAGTTCCGGGACGGGAAGAGTCGCTGATTTCGGAACGCCTCAAGGATCGCGAAGGCATTCTGCTTCTCAACAAGTGTGATCTGCCCGCGCCGGCAGAAGCTCCAAAGCCCGAAAAACTCTGGCCGCAGGCTGCGGCTTTGCACATATCGGCCAGAAACGGCGATGGAATAGAGCATTTCGAAAAGCTGCTGGAAGAAAAACTCTGCGGCGAGGGTTCGCCCGCCGGAGTTCCACTGATAACTTCAGCTCGCCATCACACCGCACTTTCGGGCGCTGCGAAGGCGCTGATACGCGCAGTTGACGCCATAAATAACGGGCAGGAAGCCGAATTCGTCGCCTGCGAACTGCGCGAAGCCCTGAGCGCGCTGGCCGACATCACCGGAGCTACCGCCAACGATGAACTTCTTGAAGACATTTTTTCACGCTTCTGCATCGGTAAGTAAACATGAGTGAAACATTCGACGCAATCATTGTGGGCGGCGGACATGCCGGAGTTGAAGCCTCTCTGGCTCTGGCCCGCCTCGGATTCAATACCTGTCTGGTTACATCAGACCCGGCGCGCATCGCTGAAATGTCGTGCAATCCGGCCATAGGCGGACTTGCCAAAGGTCATCTTGTGAAAGAGATCGACGCGCTGGGCGGTGAAATGGCGCTTGCCGCCGACGCCACCGCCATTCAGTTCAGACGCCTCAACACCCGGCGCGGCCCGGCGGTGCGAGCCAGCCGCGTGCAGTCCGACATGGACAGATACCGTGACCGCATGGTCGAGGTGGTGCACTCCTGTCCGAACATGACGGTCGTTTCCGGCATGGTTGAGGAAATTCTGTTCGAAAACGGCAGAGTTTCCGGGGTCGGAATCGAAGGCGGACAGAGTCTTCACACGGCAAACGTTATTCTGACCACCGGAACTTTCCTGCGCGGGCTGCTGTTTACCGGCCTCAGCACAACCCACGGCGGACGGGCCGGAGATCGCGCCGCAGAAAAGCTCTCGGACAGCCTGCTTCGTCTTGGTCTGACGCTCGGACGGCTGAAAACCGGCACAACTCCGCGCCTTATAAAAGACAGCATCGACTTTTCGGTTTGCGAGGAACAGCCCGGCGACAGAATCGTCGTGCCCTTCTCGCGCCGTTCCGCCGGATTGCCGCTGCCGCAGCAGTCCTGCTACATCACATATACCAACGAACGCACGCATGCCGCCATCCGCGCCGGGCTGGATCGCTCGCCGCTGTACACCGGAAATATCGTAGGGCGCGGCCCGCGTTATTGTCCGTCCATTGAAGACAAAATCGTGCGTTTTGCCGACAAAGAACGCCACCAGATTTTTCTGGAACCGGAAAGCCTTGAGCGCGACTGGATTTATCCCAACGGACTGCCGACCAGTCTGGCCGAAGACACGCAGCTGGCCATGCTGCACAGCATAAAAGGACTCGAAGAATGCCGCGTGGCGCGCTACGGCTACGCAGTAGAATACGACTTCGTCAAACCGACACAGCTTTACCCGACGCTAGAATGCAAAGCTGTGCCGGGTCTGTACTGCGCCGGACAGATCAACGGCACTTCCGGCTACGAAGAAGCCGCCGCTCAGGGACTGCTGGCGGGCCTTAACGTGGCCTGCAAACTGCGCGGCAGACCCGAAATCATTCTGCGTCGTGACCAGGCATATGCGGGCGTACTCATCGACGATCTCACCACGCTCGGCACCGAGGAGCCTTATCGCATGTTCACCAGCCGCGCCGAATTCCGCCTCCTGTTGCGCGAAGACAACGCCTGGTATCGTCTGGCGGAAATCGGTCACGAAGTCGGATTGGTGCCGGAAAGCGAAATAGAGGCCGTGCGCGCCGAAATGCGCCTTATAGAAAGTGAAATCGAACGCGCCCGCAGCGTTTCCATTCCATCTTCCGACGCGCTGGAAAAGCTTTTCGCTTCCAGAGGCATAGAGACTTCACGACCCGGTTACACGCGGGAAAACCTGCTTAAGCGTCCCGAACTGGAAGCCGCCGATCTCTCGGAAATCGACCCGGAATTCTCGTCGCTGCCGGAAACGGTGCGCGAACAGGTGGAGCTGGAACTTAAATACGAAGGCTACATAAAACGCCAGAAAGACGCCGCAGCGCGCCTTATCGAGCTTGAAGAATTGCGCATTCCGAAGGACTTCGATTATCGCAGCGTCGGCGGCATGTCGCGAGAAGTGCTTGAGAAACTCGAAACGCTGCGCCCGGCCACCATCGGGCAGGCCACACGTATTTCGGGCGTAACGCCCGCCGCCGTATCGCTGGTGATAATCGCCCTTACCCGCCGCAGAAACCGCCCGTAAAAGGCAAAATTCATACAAGCTGAATATCCTGCAACTGCATGATATCTACGCGATATGCACAACATATAACGCTTTGCGTTGTCGGGCTTGACAATGTTGACGCGGTGCACTATATTTCATCCAAGGGCAGTAAGTTCAAAATCGAAACAGCAGTAACAACAGAAAGGGTATGCATCATGCAGAAAGCGGTAATTACAGAAGAACTGGAAAAACTGAAAAAGAGGCCGAAGGCGGTTGTGGTCGATCTGAAAAACAGACTGTCGGAAATCGAAAATCAGGTGCGCGGGCTGGAACTGGCCGAAAGCGGACGCGAGAAAATGAACCGCATGATTCACGACGGGTTGGAGAAATTCCGTCCGGGAACAGAGAAAATTCAGGCGCAGGTGGCCGAATTGCGCAAGTACGGCGAAAAGCGTCTCGGCGCTTACTACGCGCAGTTTCTGGAGCGCCTCGGAATAGCTTCACTCGAAGACCTGAATGCGCTCAGGCGCGGGCTGGATCGCGTGCGCCGTCGCGTGCTGGCGCTGGAGCTCAGCAGAACGGCTTGATATATATTTATTTTTTTCAGGGGGGGGCCTGAGGCCGGAACGAAGTCTGTTCCGGCCTGACTTTTTTCGTCCGGCTTCAGAAGTCAGAACAGTCTGCCGTTGTCGGGAGCTTTTGTCTTGATTTTAGGCGCTTTCTTGAAAGTTGCGCTTACCTGTCGCAGAGGCGGCATGTCGATTGTTTTTCCGGCCAGCAGTTCAGAAATTGTCAGCAATTGTATTCTGGGGTATTTCTTTCCCCAGTTTTTCGATTCGTAGAATCCGGCGCTGACTGCTTCCGTCCGCATGGCCGAAGTCGCCTCCCGCATGGATATCAGTACGCCGACGACAGCGTTTTCACGCTCGATAACGCCTTTCAGATCGCGCACATGAGCAACACCGACATGGCCGGCTTTTACCGACAGAATCACGTTCTCGAAACTGCCGGGGTTGTCTCCCATGAAAACTATGCGTCCGTCGATACCTTTGTCCGCACCTTTTTTCTGTTCAACCGGCCTTGCGCCAACCAGTCCCAGCGCCCACCACTGGAACTGATAAGGATCGGAAGCGGCCAGAGCCTGCGCGTCAGGCAGGCTGACCGGTTCGCCCAGAACGCTGAAATTCAGAGAATCCCCGAAGCTGTCTCTGATGCGTGTTTTTATAAGCGTAATGGCCAGATGAGTTATGTCTATTCCAATCCAGCGCCGCCCCAGGTTCTCAGCGGCGGCGATGGTGGTTCCGCAACCGCAGAACGGGTCCAGCACCAGATCGCCCGGTTTGCTTCCGGCTTTCAGGATGCGTTCGAGCAGCGCCACAGGCTTTTGCGTGGGATAGCCCAGACGTTCGGCGGCCTGCGCACCGATGGGGTTGATGTCGGTTATCACATCGGTAATGGGAACCCCGGCGTTCTCGTTGTAATAGCGCTTGAAGCTGGGGATTCTTCCTTTCATGGGCCAGATTATCAGACCGGCACCGTCAAGCGCATCCAATTTTTCCTGGACACTCCAATTTTCGCATTCTTCCGGGAAGAGCTCCTGCAGCACCTTGTTTGGAACTGCCCAATGACGACCGGAATCTGTAGGATCGACACCGCGCCATGGTTTCCCGGAATCCCCTGTTCTTTTCCCGGCACCGGTAAGGTCACCGGAACGATATCTGCCTTTTGCGTCCGAAAAACGGTAGAAGCGTTCGAGATACTCTTCGGAATAATCCTGAAACACCGGATACCAGACGTAATCGTCTGATTTTGTGTAGAACAGAATAACGTCGTGAACCGGCCCCCAGCGCCTGGAGCCTGAATGAGCGCTGGTGCGCTTCCAGATGATTTCGTTCCTGAAATTGTCGGCTCCGAAAACGGCGTCCATGAGCATTTTGAGGTAATGTCCGGCTGCCGGGTCGCAGTGCAGATATATTCCGGCGGCAGGTTTCATAACACGTCGCAGTTCCACCAGACGGGGAGCCATCATCACAAGGTAGGCCAGCATGTCGCACTCGCCCAGAATGGTGCGGAATGCCTGAAGGCAATTGGCGGTGCGTCCGCCGCTCATCACCATGTCGGCGTATGTTTCTTCGCTTTCAATGTTCCATGTCCACGTGTCTTTGAAAGCTCTGATCTGGCTTGCGGCCTGCCCGCCGTTTTTTTCGGCGAAAAGAACATTGTAATCGGCGTTGGAATTGAAAGGAGGGTCAAGGTAGACGAGATCAGCCGTTTCATCTTTGATGTAACGCCTCATAACGTCCAGATTGTCTCCATAATACAGAACGTTGTCCGACATCCGTTTCTCCGTGAGCTGAGCCGCACCAGATATAAAACTTCCAGAGCGGAAGGCTTTTGTCAATTTATTAATACTCCCGCTCCGCGACAGAAAAATTCACCCGGCCTGACTTTTTTACAGCGCCGATTTTACGGCCTCAATCACTTCCGTTACCTGAGCGTCGCTCAGTTCTGGAAATACCGGCAGGCTCAGAAGCCGTTCGGCCTGCTTTTCGGTCTGCGGGAAATCGCCGCCTGCATAGCCCAGACCGGAGTAAGCCGTCTGCATATGGCAGGGCACAGGATAATTCAGTTCATATTCAATGCCGTGCGCCTGCAATGCGGCCTGTACGGCGTCGCGATTCTCGAACCACAGACACAGAATATGATAATTCGAACAGGCGAAATCTTTCTCCACCGGCATGCCTACTCCGGGCAGCCCGCCCAGTTCGGCACGAACCCGCAGGGCGATTTCCCGGCGGCGTCTGTTCCAGGCCTCAAGATGCGGCAGTTTAAGGGACAGAACTTTTGCAGCCAGTTCGTGCATGCGGGCGTTTCCTGCAATAACGGCATGCCTGTATTTTATCGACTGTCCGTGGTTGCGCAGCAGCGACATGTGCTCGGCTATGTCGGCTCTGTCGGTGGTGATGCAGCCGCCTTCGCCCATGGTTCCCAGATTTTTGGCCGGATAGAACGAAAAAGCCGCCAGATCACCCAGCGAACCCGCCGTCCGACCCTTATAAGTTGACAGATGAGCTTGCGCCGCATCTTCAAAGACAATCAGCCCATGCTTTTTTGCGATGGAATTGACGGCGTCCATGTCAGCCGTCTGCCCATAGAGATGAACCGGAATTATCATGCGGGTCCGGGATGTTACGGCAGCCTCAAGTTTTTGAGGGTCGATGTTGGCGGAATCGTCAACATCCACAAGAACCGGCTTTGCGCCCGAAAGAACAATGGCCTCGACCGTAGCAAAAAAAGTGTTGGCTGCAGTAATGACTTCGTCTCCCGGTCCTATACCGCAGGCCGAAATTCCCAGCCGCAGCGCCTCGGTGCCGTTGGCAATGGCAATGCAGTATTCGGTTCCGCAGGCTTTCGCCCATGATTTCTCGAATTCCGCAACGCAGACACCGTTGGTGTAAATTCCGCTGTCCATTATTTCCGAAACTGCCGAAAGTATATCTTTTTTGAACGGCTTGTGGTGCAACTCAAAATCGTTAAATGGGACCGGCATTGTTTTTCTCCTGCACTAATTAAGACCAGGACGGCGGCCAGAGCGGAATGCTCAAGCCGTTTCCAGCCAGCGAACGCAAGGCGGCGTTTACGGCGCGCACGGTCTGTACGCCGGAGTAGCCATCGGTGGCCGGTTTGCGGTTGTGGCGCACGCAGTCGGCGAATTCCGCAAGCATGAGCACAAAAGCGTCGGCAGCTTCGATGCGCGGCAGATATGCATCACCGGCGCGCATGGCGTCCCTGTCGCCGCTCCTGCGGCTTCCGGCCAGATTGCGGCTGCTCGAATTTCTGTACACGCAGACTTCCCCGCCCTGCTTCAGCCTGTCAACCATTATGGTTTCGTGCCGCGTTCCGATATTAAGCGTGCCGATCCGCGCCATAGAAGCACGATTGAGGTTAAAATGAGCCAGCAACTCGTGTTCGAAATGAAACGTCACATAAGCGATGTCCTGACGGCGGTCTCGCTGCGGATCGGCGGAGACGGCGTTGACGTACTGCGGTTCTCTGTCCAGCAGAAAACGCATGAGCGCGAATTCCCCGCAGGCCAGTTCCCAGATAACGTGAGTGTTGCGTCTTCGCGGCGGCAGAACAAGCCGCGTCGCCTCGTAAAATTCGACCGTGCTTATTTCTCCGCGCCGGATCATGGTTTTAAGCAGCCGAGCCGGACCGCTGTAGCAGTCCGCCTGCCCGCACATCAGAATCAGATTTTTTTTCTCAGCCAGTTCAAGCAGTTCTTCGGCGGCGCTGACATCGGACGCAATCGGATCAGCCGCCAGACAATGGCGGCCCGACTCAAGACAGAGCTTGAGCATTTCGTGACGCATACCGATCGGAACAGCCACAATAACGGCTTCCACTTCGTCGTCGTTTAGAATTTCCGGCAGGGAGGTTCCCATTTCCACAAACGGATAATGCTCTGCCATTTCTGCGGAAACGGCGGCTTCAGGGTCGAAAATGTACTTCAGCCTGACAGCATCGGATTCAAGCGATTTATGCGCCGCAGAGTCAAACCATTCGCCATTACCGATAAGTGCACAATTTATCATTGCCGTCATTCTCCCGGAAATTGGTTTCCCGGCGGAATTTTACACATATTTCGCCGGCTTGCAGCATAAAAATCCCATGCACACGCAAAAACCTTACGGCATGATGTTTTTACTTGCAAAATTGACAGCTATTGACAATTGTATGCTAGCGATTAGTTTGATTTGTATGTCGGCCGTCTGCGCTGGATATCGTCGCAGAGAGACGAAACGCAGAAGGCGGAAACTGTTATTGAAAGCGGGAGGAAAACCTTGGAAGGCAGCATGAAAATAGAGATGCTTCCGCGTATCATACCGATAATGGCTGTACGCAACACCGTGCTTTTTCCGGCAATGGGTCTGCCGCTCTCCATCGGGCGCGACAAATCCCTGCGTATTCTTTCACAGGTAATGGAAAATGACCGCCTGCTTGGAGTTGTGGCGCAGCGCGACAGCGAAATCGAAGACCCGACACCGAACGATCTTTACACTTTCGGCACACTGGGACGTGTCGTAAAAAGCACCCAGCACGGCGACATGATGGCCAATGTGCTTATTCAGGGCATTGCACGCTTCAGAATAGACGAATTTCTGGACAGCGAACCTTATATGAAGGCCAGAGTCACCTATTTTGTCGAAGACGAGTCCGTATCTACAGACTTTGAATTGCAGGCTCTGCAAAAAACGCTGAAGCTTCTGATCAGCAACGTCATTCAGATGTCGCCCAACATCCCGGACGAAGCGGCGCTTCTTACCGACAAAATTCCATCGGCAAGTTACCTGGCCGACATGGTCGGTCACTATCTCGACCTGGATGTCCGCTTCAAGGAAGAAATACTCGAAACAATCGACATTCGCGAACGCCTTGAGCGTGTCACGCGTATTCTGACGCGTGAACTCGAAATGCTGGAACTCGGCAAAAAAATACACAGCCAGGTGCGCGAAAACATCGACAAGCACCAGCGCGAAGCTTATCTGCGCGAACAGATGAAAGAAATTCAGCGTGAGCTGGGCGATTTCGACGGCGGCTCGGAAGACATCGGCAAGCTGAAAGAGCAGATCGAAGAAGCCGGAATGAGCGCCGAAGCTTACGAACAGGCAATAAAAGAGCTTGGACGACTGGAACGCATGCATCCGTCTTCACCCGAATATCAGGTGGTGCGCTCTTATCTTGACTGGCTTATAGAACTGCCCTGGTCTGAATTCACCACCGACAATCTCAATCTCAAAGAAGCCGAACGCATTCTCGACGAAGATCATTATGACCTCGAAAAGGTAAAACAGCGCATTCTGGAATTTCTGGCTGTGCGCAAGCTGAAGTCCGACCTGCGCGGGCCGATTCTTTGTTTCCAGGGCCCGCCGGGCGTGGGCAAGACATCGCTGGGCAAATCCATAGCGCGCGCGCTGGGGCGCAAGTTCGTGCGTATTTCGCTGGGCGGAGTGCGCGACGAAGCCGAAATTCGCGGACACCGACGCACTTACATCGGTTCGCTGCCCGGACGCATCATAAAAGGCATCAAGAAATCCGGCGTCAACAATCCGGTTTTCATGCTGGACGAAATCGACAAACTGGGCAACGACTTTCGCGGCGATCCGTCTTCGGCTCTGCTTGAAGTGCTGGACCCCGAACAGAACAACGAGTTTTCGGATCATTACCTCGAAGTGACTTTCGATCTCTCGAACGTGCTGTTCATCTGCACCGCAAATATTCTCGACACCGTGCCGCCCGCCCTGCGCGACCGACTGGAAGTGATTCACCTGCCCGGTTATACCGAAGAGGAGAAAATGCACATCGCGCGCAATTTCCTCATTCCCGAAAACATCGCCGAGCACGGTCTCAGCGACAAACTTATCGAATTCAGAGACGAAGCAGTGGCGACTATAATAAACAACTACACCGGTGAAGCCGGCGTGCGCAACCTCAAGCGAGAAATCGCCGGCGTCTGTCGCTCGGTGGCGCGCGACGTGGCTGGAGGCCGCAAAAAGAAAACTATAATCGACAGCGCCGAAGTCGAAACGCGCCTGGGACGCCAGAAATTTTTCTCCGATGTGGCCGAGCGCATTTCGCGGCCCGGCGTGGCGGCGGGCCTGGCCTGGACTCCTGCCGGCGGCGATCTGCTATTTGTGGAAGCAACGCGCATGCGCGGAAAAGGCAATCTGACGCTTACAGGCCAGATGGGCGACATAATGAAGGAATCGGCCCGCACGGCGCTGTCTTATGTGCGCTCCAAAGCGTCCGAACTTGGCATCGACGAGAAAATTTTCCAGAACACCGACCTGCATATTCATGTTCCTGCCGGAGCCATTCCCAAAGACGGACCATCGGCTGGTGTGACCATGCTGACCGCGCTGGCTTCACTGCTGACGGGACGCTCGGTAAACAAAGACATCGCCATGACAGGCGAAATCACCCTGCGCGGCAAAGTGCTGCCGGTGGGCGGCGTAAAAGAAAAAGTTCTGGCTGCCCGACGCGCCGGCATACGCACAGTGCTGCTGCCCGAACGCAACGCCAAAGACCTGGACGACATCAGCGAGTCGTCGCGCCGCGACATGAACTTCATTTTCGTCAGCGAAATGGACGAAGTCCTTCACCACGCCATACTCAAGACCAGAGCAAAAAGAAGCAGGAAAGCGGACTGAATCTGAAGGTCGGATATTACTGAAACAAACAACCTTAATCTTCATATGCCGCTTTCAACGGAATCCGAGGTTTTTCCGCGCAAAAAAGCACGTCCGGAGTAATTCTGTCGGCAATTAACAATCTGGTGAAAATCCAGTCAGATCAAGCCGCTTTGTGCTGTACTTATATTAATGATTGACAAGAGTCTGCCTAAGACTTAAGCAGAAATCAGAGGGCGTGTTCTGAAAAAGTCTATCGGGGGCAGTAAGTATCTACATATATGTAATATAGATTCCGCGCTTTTTATGAATTGAACGTCGCAGGGAAGGAGGTCCAGCCATTAAGGGGATAAGTGGCCGGACTTCAGGCGGCGTTCCGACTCCGGGGGGAAAATATGTACCGGGAAAGAAAGGGGCAACTAATGGAATACAGAACCTTTCCGCGCATCGAAACCAATCTCATTTCTAAAGTGCATTTCGGCAACAGGCAGCTTATCGCATCAATCAAACTGTTTTCGGAGGACTTTCTGCGCATAAAATGCGGCTCGGCGTTCAAGTCCGGCCAGCGACTGCTGCTGGAAACGGAACTTCTGCCGGAACGCGTGTTGCGTGTGGAAGCTCAGGTCATGTGCTGTCTGGAAACGGTCATCAACAATCAGGTCGTTTACATGTCCGACATTTTCATGCTCAATATGCGTGAAAGCGACATGGCGCTGATACATGAATTCCTGGCGGCCAGAATCAACCGGCGCAGACAGAGACGCACCCGCGTAATGCTGAATTCCAGCGTCATTCAGCCGCAGCTGGGCGACAACCT
>JAKQSH010000010.1 GCA_029570245.1 Deltaproteobacteria bacterium
CATATTCAGGCGTCCCAACCGGAAGAGCCGGAGCCACGCATCAGGCATTCGAAGACATAGCCATAATGCGCAGCGTGCCGAACATGAAGATTCTGGTTCCCGCCGACGGCCCGGAAACCCGGCGCGCGGTGCGTCTGGCGCTTGAAACGCCGGGGCCGGTATATCTTTCGACTGTACGTTGCGAAGTGCCTGTTGTTACCGGGTCGGATGCAAAGCTGGAGTGGGGCCGCGCCGCCACACTGAAAGAAGGAGGCGACATCAGCATCATCGCTTGCGGTATGATGGTGTATAAAGCGCTTGAGGCTGCACGTATTCTGGATGCGGAAGGAATCGGGGCACGCGTAATAAACATGCCCAGTATAAAACCCATTGACGTTGACGCAATAGTCGATGCCTCGCGCGAGACGGGTCGCATCATCACAGTAGAAAATCACAGCATAATCGGCGGTCTGGGCGGGGCAGTGGCCGAAACGCTGTGCGAACACGCACCATGCAGACTCAAGCGAATCGGTATGCCGGATCATTTCGGAGAGTCCGGCGACGATGAAGCGGTCTTCAGCAAATACGGCTTCAATACGGCAGATATTATCGCTGCGGCGCGGGAAATGATGAAGTAAAATCAGCGAATCGCTGTCATTCGCAATACATATCGAAAGGGTCAAGTACATGAGCGTTTCCGTTCTTAGAAATTATATAAACGGGCAGTGGGTAGAATCATCGTCGAGTGAATTTTCGGAAGTCCGCAACCCGGCCACCGGTAAGGTTCTTGCTCGTGTGCCGATGTCGGGTGTTGCCGAAGTTGATGCTGCAGCAAAAGCCGCGCGTGCGGCTTTCGAAAAGTGGCGGCGCGTGCCTGTGCTCGAACGCACTGCTGTTCTGGCTCGCCTGAAAGGATTGATTCTGGATCACTACGACGAAATAGCTGAAACGCTTACTCGTGAACACGGAAAAATAAAGAGCGAAGCCGCAACCGAACTGCAACGCGCCATGGACAATATCAATGTGGCTTCAAGCGCGCCGTCCTTGATGATGGGGCATAACATGGAGGATGTGGCGCGCGGCATCGACGAATACGCCATCACTCAGCCGGTCGGAGTTTATGCCAGCCTGAACCCTTACAATTTTCCGGCCATGATTCCTTTCTGGTCCCTGCCTTACGCCGTTGCCTGTGGAAACTGTCAGATCGTCAAAACCAGCCCGCTGGTTCCGATGACCATGACCCGCATTTTCGAGCTGATTCACGAAGCCGGATTCCCTGCCGGAGTGCTCAACCTCATACACGGCGGAGCCGATACTGCCACGGCTATTATGCAGCACAAAGACATCAACGGCATAAGCTTTGTAGGCTCCACACCTGTCGGGCGCATCGTTTATGAAACTTCCGCCCGCTACGGCAAACGCGTACAGGTGCAGGCCGGAGCTAAAAACTGGGGCATTGTTATGCCGGACGCCAATCTCGAAAAAAGCGTCGAAAACATAATAGCATCTGCTTATGACTGCACCGGTCAGCGCTGTCTGGCGCTTGCAGGCATACTGTGCGTGGGCGACACATATGAACGCGTCAAGCCGCTGCTCAAAGCCGGCATAGCCAGGCGTAGAATAGGTGACGGACTGGACCCGCAGGTTTCGATGGGCCCGACTATTACGCCGGAGTCGCGCAAACGCGTACTCGATTATGTTCAGAAAGGATTGGATGAAGGTGCAAATCTGCTGGTGGACGGACGCAATGTTGAAGTTCCGGGATATCCTGACGGGAACTGGCTGGGGCATTTTGTTTTCGAGAACGTAACGCCTGATATGAGCATCGCAAAGGAGGAAATTTTCGGGCCGGTGTTGTGCATGTTGCGATGCGACAGTCTGGACGATGCGCTTAAAGTTATTCACGAAAGCCCATACGGCAATGCCGCTAACATTTATACGTCCAGCGGCGCCACAGTAAGACGCTTCAAATACGAAGCGCACTGCGGAAATCTGGGTGTCAATATCGGAGTTCCCGCACCGATGGCAATGTTCCACTTCGCCGGAACAAAGGATTCCTTCTTCGGCGATCTGCATGCTCAGGGCCGCGACGCCTTCAAGTTCTTCACCGAGGAAACAATCGTCATAGAACGCTGGTTCGATTGATCCGGTTCTACATTGACTCTCGAAAGCGCGAAGATAAAACTTCGCGCTTTTTTTGTTCATTTGATTGTGTGGCGTATATAATTACAGGCAAAATACGAATCCGGGTTTGCCGCTGCCATATGGAGGTAAAGAGATGCTGAAGGTTTACAAATCCATCGTTTCCGCCATTCTTGGACTCAGACGGGTCTGTCCGTCCTGTGGAGAAACTCAGGCGGTTGCGCGCGAAATGAAACATAAAGTTTGTCTTTGCAAAAGTTGTGGTGCTAAACTTCCGGTTCCGACCAATCCTCACGATCCTCGTACCCGCAAAAGCGAGCAGTTGCGAGTTCACAGAAGATAGCCCCGTACTCCCACTTTTTCTGAAATTTGAATACGGTCCGGCAATTATAGACCTGTCCGTACAGTTGAGGTTCTTGACCAGAGTCGCCACCTCTGATAGTTTTTCTGCATTTGCAATCTTCAATGCAAGGAAGCTGCCTATGAATAAATATTTTCCGATTTCCGCTCTTATGTGTGTTTTTCTGATGTTCAACTTAATCGCCTGTTCGGAATCGTCAGACAGCGAAAGTTCCCCCGACGGAGATGCCGAATCCGGTGAGAGTATCGAAGGTCAGATAGACGGAGACGCCGAGACTGAAGCAGAATCCGAACAGGAGTCGCTGCCGGAAGCCATTTGCGGCGACGGTGTCTGCTCGCCTGAAGAATCGGCGCTGGCCTGCGCTCTGGACTGTCCCGCAGAGTGCGGCGACGGCGTCTGCACCGCCGGAGAATTCTGCGCTGTCTGCCCTGACGACTGCGACTGCGAAACGCTTTCGGCCACTCCGCCGATGGGCTGGAACTCGTGGAACAAATTTCATTGCGACATCAACGAGGCACTGGTTCGCGAAACGGCAGACGCCATGGTAACAAGCGGTATGAAGGACGCCGGTTACGAGTTCGTCAACATAGACGACTGCTGGCAGGTAGATCGTGACGACAACGGCGTTATTGTAGTGGACGCCGAGCGTTTTCCTTCAGGCATGAAAGCTCTGGCTGATTACGTGCATTCCAAAGGTTTGAAATTTGGATTGTATACCTGTGTCGGAACGCTGACATGCAAGGAAAAGCCCGGCAGCTACAATTACGAGGAAATCGACGCCGCCACTTACGCCGAATGGGGTGTCGATTATGTCAAGGTTGACTGGTGTTATACAGAAGGTATGAATGCACGTGAACGCTATGAAATTATGCATGCCGCACTTGAGAAATCCGGTCGTCCGATTGTTCACAGCATCTGTAACTGGGGGAATCAGGACCCATGGATATGGGGCGCCCGCAACGGGCAGCTGTGGCGCACTACCGGTGATATCGGCGACATAATTTTCAGCATGATCCTTAATTACAGACTCAACAACAAGTATGCCGCCTATGCCGGAAAAGGCCACTGGAACGACCCTGACATGCTTGAAATCGGCAACGGTCAGATGAGCGATGCGGAGTACCGTTCTCATATGGCACTGTGGGCGGTGGCTTCGGCTCCGCTGCTGGCGGGAAATGATCTGCGCGACATGAGCGATGCGACACTGGAACTGCTCACAAACCCGGAAGTGATAGCCGTCAACCAGGACCCGTCCGCACTTCAGGGCGTATTGCTGGCGGGTGACGACGTGCAGGGCGTATGGGCAAAACCGCTCATGCAGGACGGCGCTCGTGCCGCAGTGCTTTTCAATGGTGGAGAAAAAGAAATCAGACTGCAAATAACATCCGCTGCGCTCGGACTTCAACCTGGCACACTGACGGTCCGCGATCTGCTGAACAGAAGCGAACTGGGTGAATTCGAAGACGAATTCGACGCCGAAATCGCTCCGCACGAATCGGTTATGGTGCGCATTCTGGGACGCGAGAGTCTGCCTCCGTCCGGCGAATCGTATCTCAGCGACCTGCCGTGGAAATATGCTGCGAACTCTTTAGGGCCGGTAGAACTCGACTCAAGTGCCGGTGGAGAAGCGGCACAGGATGGTCAGGCTATTTCCATCGGCGGTACACGGTTCGAGAAAGGTCTTGGAACCGGAGCCTCTTCGATAATAATTTATCATTTAGGCGGTAACTGTACTCACTTCACGGCTTCCGTGGGCATAGACGACGAAGTCGGAGAGAGTGGAACAGCAGTCTTCCAGGTCGTAGCCGACGACGAAATTCTTTTCACCAGCGCGACTCTGTCCGGCGGCGATCCTGCCGCACCGGTCGATGTCGAAATTGAAGGCAGACGTGAGTTGCGTCTGATTGTGGATGCCGCATACGACAGCGCCGAAGGCGATCATGCCGATTGGGCCGATGCCCGCATCAACTGTCGCTGAAAAAGATCAGATCATTAGAAGCCCTTCCATAATTCGGAAGGGCTTTTTTTATTACATTTGCCGAAGATGCCGGCTGAACGTACAATTGAGCGTGAATGGGCGAAAAATCCGGGGTACAGTGACAATGAATATAAAAACAATAACTGCCGTTGTCTTCCTGCTGGCGCTTCTGACTCTTGCGTCCTGTTCTGATGCAGGAAAAGATTACGGTTCCGATGGCGATTCCGAAAATGAAAACGGAGATATCAATTTGCTGATAGCCTCCGGCAAAGATCATCTTACACACGCCGAGCACGCCGCCGCCGCCGATGATTTTGACGCAGTTCTGAAAATTGATCCCGATAACGCGGAAGCGGCATTCGGACGTTCTCTGGCATATTTCCAGGAACTCAACTCTTATATGGACAACGTACTGCGCATGCTGGAATCTTCCAGTGAGTCGGACGGAGATGCCGACGGAGATGCTGACGGAGATGCTGACGGCGAAGCAGGGGAACTTCCGCTGGCTGTACCTCTTGCGCAGTATTTCGTAATTGCCGACCTGCGTGAAAGCGGTCTTCTGCAACTTGAAAGACTCAACAGGCTGAAAGATGTCCCGGAAGATTTCGAATTCAGGCTCGAACGTTATCCGCTTATTCTGAACGGCAGAGAAATAATCTCTCTTCAGAGCGAATGGGACCGCGCCGATGTTTATGCACTGTCGGGAATCAATTATTTTCTGCTGGCTCTGGAGGACTTTCTCATAAGCCAGCATGTAGATGACGCACTCAGTCGCATTTCGGTAATCGGCAAAGTAGTTAAAGACGGCGACGACATTTATACTGCTCTGGCACGCCTTCTGGATTCATTCGATTTTCTGGTTGCTCTGGAGCCTTATCGCGGCGCTGACTTGTGGCGCGAAGCCTTCGAATTCGCTGCCACCGGAGCCGACGATATTCTGCAGGCGAATGCTGTTATGAGTGCCGAAAGCGACAATCAGGACGACGATGTCTTTGTCCAGAATTCTTCTCTCACCGAACGCAGAGTGCGTCACTTCGCCATTCAGGGCGATTTCGCCATGAAACCGGAAGTCAGACGGGTTTCGCTTTTATGGGAAGGAGAAAAGTTGTCGATGAAGAATACTCTTCAGCGTTTCTCATCTCATCTGAAGGGCGACGCAGAACTGCGAATGCGTTTTGAAGAAGATGTGCTTATGCTTGTGGGAGTGCTGCTGGATTTCGTCAGAAAAGCGGTGGGCATAGAAGAACTGCTGGGCATGTTCGGACTGGAACTCGATTCAAAAACACTCGATATAATCAACGGTATCGGCAACAACAACGGTGAAGAATTCCCGCAGGCTCTTATTGCGCTGTTGCCTGTTTTCGGAATTCCATCCGACATATTGCAGCTTGATCTTCTCGCTTTCGCTTCCCGCCCGATCGGTCTGCGCGACCTGTTGCCTAATCGCGGCGTCGATCCTTCAAGCGGCGATCCGGTGCTGCTGATGTCATTCGAATGCGCCCGCATCGCATATGGTCAGCGTGATTTCACGCCGGGAGAAGACATCCTCGTGATCGTCAGTGATCCGTCACCGTCCGCGAACCTAAAGCCCGGCGCAGGCAACGACAGCATCGTCATAATCGTAAAAGCCGGAGCGCTCAACAAAGATGGTGAATTCGTGGCAAGCGATGAGGAAACTCTTGTTGCTGAAGAGCATGAAGCTGCTGAGGCATTGTTCCAGGTTTTTGTTGCAAACAACGAAAGCGAGTCTCCTACGACTGGAGATGGTGTTTTAAGCATACCTGACAATGTTGAAATACGGGCATATTATACCGATACAGATATTGAAGACGATCCGATAACCATAATGGCGAAAATCCGTGACGGGCTGGCGCGACGTGTTTTCCGTTACAGTCTGGAGTGCGCCGACGGCAGCGCCCGCGACTATCCGCATTTCAATGCGGCACAATTCGCTTCGGCCATTATTTATCCAGACCCGCCAGCGGAAGCCGCAGCTGTTTCACCTTATCCGGTCGCTGCAATAGACGGTGAAAAACAGAGTATGGCATACGGTGCTTTCGCCTCTCCGACTCTGAACGGTCTGATATGGCTGAAAATGTCTAACCTAGCCGGCGGCGATTGCGTCGATTACGGTTTTCAGGCCGACTACAGCCCGGCGGATATAAGAGGAATCAATCTGTTTGTGCACAAACTGGCTGAGGCAGTAAGCAGTCTGTCCGGCTCCTGAGGTTTTTCAGTCGCCGTCAAGAACTTTGCGGATTTTCTGCGACAGTGCCGCCGGAG
>JAKQSH010000023.1 GCA_029570245.1 Deltaproteobacteria bacterium
CTCCGGCAGTCCGTGAGTCTCCGCAATATTTTTCACAATTCGTCGGTACTGATTTTCAGACAGCTCCTCCAGCTCTTGCCTGCGCGCCCTCATTGTATTTAACGCAGCTTCTCGTGCTTCGTCAGAAGAAACAACCCCTGCCACTTCCTTTTTCGCGCGTCTCGCCACGATATCATCGTACTTGTCCTGCCGAACGAAAAATATATGCGTATTTACAGGCACCTCGAACTGATCCGCAGTCATGCCATAGGCAACCACCCGGTCTCTACTCGCAGATGCCGAGACCGGGTGGTCAACAATACCATAAACAACATCTACGTTCCTGATTGCAGAAAATGCTTCACCCACCTCTAATAACTCAGGCTCCCGAAGATAGACATAGCCCGCTTTGACATGATCCAGCACCGCCGGAACTAAATCCTCGCCCACCGTGTAGGTAGGAGTGATTCGAAGCGTGTTTTCCTCCATATACCGAATGATTTCTGCATTTATCCGCTTTCGAGCAGCAATGTGCTCCGCTTGTTCTTCGCCGGTTGTAAGCTCCATCAACTGTCGCTCTCTGTTCATGGCATCAAACAGCTCCCGCATTTTAGCATCATCTGCGGGAGTCAGCGGTTTGTCTGACCTGAACGGCTGTGTAGGAGTTGACCGAGGCGTAGTCTTTGGCTCATTCGGAAGCGAATCTTCGATAGACGAACCAATGATTTCTAAATGACATTTGCATTCAGACAAGCAAGGAGTATGCCCGGAACGAGGAGTAAAGGGGAGCGTCTTTGGAGTCCAGACCTGAGAAGCCATTGTCGGGCAGACTGTGCAATGTTTGCACAGCGGGGAGAGTATCCACCGAATTCTGGTATTATCGGGAAGAGATGTGATGAAACCATCATTGAAAATGCCATCCAGCGCCCCGCCGTACATCGCTGTGCGCCGGTCAAAAGCCGTCACCCGCCGTTTTCCGTCCTCATCGACGCCTTCTGGATACTTCTGAATTGTAGCAAGGAATCCGTCAAAAAAGCCGCTTTCCATCTTCACGGCCCTTTTGATATATTCCCGGTCGCTGTCAAGAATGTCCCCGTCAGCTGCCCTGAAAGGATTGCCCGAAAACATTGCGCCATTCTTAAAAGCACTGGTAAATGAGGAGGAAGCCAGCTGCTGAAAACGCTTCTTTGCCTCCGCGACAGACAACCCGCCTGCACGAAACTCCTCAACAATGCCCCCGAGCCGCGATAGGTAATCAAGTTTTGCTGCCTGATGCGCAGTGGCGAACTGCTCCATGCGATAAAACTTGCCCGCAGAAATAGAACCGAGAGCGGTAGTCGCTGAGGACAAAAGCAGGTCGCGCTTGTGCCCACCGACAGCCTTTCCGACGATTGCCTCAGAAGCAGCCATTAAATCGCCACCGCCGAGCAACTCAATTTCTCGAACAGAGAGCATAGCGTCCGCCATGAATTTTAATTTAAATTAAAAAAGACAGCTGCCCCCCGGCAGCTGTTGTTCTCTGCGTTGGTTGTGCAAGCTAACGACGCGCCACAATATCCGGCCCGCGTTCGGTGGAAACGAGATTTTCGCCAACCGCCTTCGCAGCTGCATAAGACAAGATCGCTGCAACAGCAACGGTGGCACCGACGGCAAGAGTAAACGGAAGCCCATGCACCGTGAAGTATGCGTAAAAAGAATACGCGAACCCGGCGATCACTGTCACAACGACGCTGTACCAACCCTTGAGCCGGAAGATTTTCTTCAGGTACTGCACCGACCCGACAACCTGCGTCACTGCCGCGAGGAGCTGCGCCGAGAGGATGACTTCGAAAAACGACGGGATCACGATGTCATCTTCACCGGTCTGCGCCAACAGCCCGAGAGGGGCCATGACGAACAGAACCAGCACCAGCGCCAGCACGAAACGAAATACGTTGACTTTCACTACTACCTCCTTTGTTATTATCATTCCATGGAATAGTCGTAAACGTAGATGACATTTCCATCTTCGTCAAGACCATCCGGTTTTAGAATCCCGCCGAAATATTTGAGAGGCGACCGGGAAGACTTCGGCGTATTCCAGTATTCTTGAATATACTCAGCCAATGTTTG
>JAKQSH010000199.1 GCA_029570245.1 Deltaproteobacteria bacterium
CCGAAGAAAAAACCGAAGAACAGAAGGCCGCCGAAGCTGCGGCTGAAGCGGCTAAATATCAGTTCGAAGCCGATCCGCTCTGTAAGGACGATCTTGCGAACGGGGCGGCCATTGCGGCGCATCATCCCGAAGACGCCCGCAGCTATTTCGAAGCCGCCATCACGAAATTTCCCAACTGTTACCAGGCATACAACAATCTGGGACTGCTGGCTCTTTACGCCGGTTCTCCGACGGAGGCCATACGCAATTTCGAAAAAGCATCCGCCATCCGCCCCGATTATCCGCAGGCCATAATAAACCGCGCCTCCGTGGATGTTTATCAGGGCAATTTCGGGCGCGCCATCTCCTACCTCGACAGCAGCATGGCGGCCTCGAAGAACTCGGTGGATGTCATGGGCTACAAAGCCTATGTAATGGTGCTCAACGGCGATATTGACGGCGCCATTGAAACGGCTCGCCGCGCGCTTAAAAAGGACGAACAGAACACCAACGCTCTGCTGGCCATGGCATGGGCCTTCTACCGTCAGGAAAAAACCGAGCTGTCGGAAATGGTTTTCAAGCAGATTTCCGAAATCGACGCCGGCGTGGCCGAAGCGTATTACGGTTTGGGGCTTATAGCTCTTAAAAACAAAAACATGAGCGCCGCCCGCTCAGCTTTTATGACGGCGGTCGAAAAACGTCCGACTTTTGCCGAAGCCCACATGAATCTGGCCAATTTCTATCTGGACGACCAGGATTTTGTAAAAGCCGAAGAGCACTATAAAGAAGCCATAAAATTCAATCCCGGCCTGGTTAAGGCATACATCGGACTCGGCAACGCCTATGCCGGTCAGGAGCGCGAGCAGGATGCGCTTGAAACCTATCAGAAGGTTCTGCAGATGCAGCCCGGCAACAAGGAAGTTATATTCAACCAGGGTCTTGTTTATCTGCAACTGGACCCGAAGCTTAAGGAAGATGCCACTGCCCAGGATGAAATGGCCTGGAACCAGGTGGTGATAGGTCGCATGCAGACCGCGAAAACTTTCCTTATGCGTTATCGCGACGAAGTCGGCGTGCTGCCTGAGGATGATCCGACGCCGGAATACATCCGAGAGTGCGACGCCCGCGTAAAAGAACTGGAACGCGCCAACAGCCGCATTCAGCGTCGTATCGAGCGCGAAGAACGCGCCATGAAGCGCGAAGCCGAGGAGGCTGCCGAAAAAGCCGCCGAAGAAGCCGCCGCTGCTGAAGATGCCGCCGCCGGACAGGAAGCGCCTGTCGGAGAAGGCGAAAGCGCGCCCGAAGAGGGCGCTGTGGAAAACGGCGGTGAAGAGAACGGAAACGAAGGAAATCAGGCGGAAGAGGTTCCTCCTGCCGGAGAAAACGCCGACGCAGCGGAAGAAGGCATGTCGGAAGAAGAGCGCAGGGCGCTTGAAGAGGCTGAAGAGTCTTATGAATAGAATTCTCAGAAGCCGTTATATTTGTTGATAAAACAGCCGGAAAGCCTTGATACATTTAATGGAAATTGCAAAAAGGCATAATAAAGCTGTGGAAAAATCTTGAAATCGTTGTGCGGATGAATTATGATCAGGCACCTTTTTAAAAAAGGTTGTGCGGATGAACTTGGGTCTGGTTAAAATGGCATTGATTCTGCTGCTGGCTGTTTTTGTTCTGGAAACGGCAGTGGTCGAATCAGCGGAGGCTGCGCCGCGAAAGAAGATAACCATCTCCGACGAGGAGGCGGCTGTCGTTCGCGGCAAGATCATGCGCCCGGAGCTTTCTGTTATTCTGCAGCGTTCGAAGTTCAACTATGAAGCTCTCAAAGAGAAGAAGTCGTTTCTGAACGAAATAGTCGAATCACTTAAGCAAGATCTTTTTTAGGAAACTTGAAGATCAGATTCTAATCGAGAAACTCAAAGAAGGAGGAACCTTATTATGTTTGGTGCTTTGCAGAAATTCATGGAAGACGGTGGTGTGTTCATGTGGTTCATCGCTGCGGTTCTGCTGATCGCGATAGCCGTGATGATCGAACGTGTAATCTTCCTGTTCTTCCGCTTCAACATCAATGCCAACGCATTCATGTCTCAGGTTCAGAAGCTGGTCATGTCCAACAACATCGACCGCGCCATAAAGCTGTGCAACGCCGCCGGCAACGCCGCCCTGCCCAGAGTCATCAAGGCCGGTCTTACCCGTGCCAACAAGAGCGAGATCGAAATTTCCAACGCTCTGGAAGAGACTTCGCTTGAAGTTCTGCCCCAGGTTCTCAAACGTACCAATTCCCTGGTCACCTTCGCTCAGGTAGCCACCTACCTCGGACTGCTGGGAACCATCGCCGGTATGATCCAGGCCTTCGACGCCGTCGCCAACGCCGCTCCCGAACAG
>JAKQSH010000073.1 GCA_029570245.1 Deltaproteobacteria bacterium
CATCCAGTTTAAGCATTTTAACTCCTCTATAAATCTTTGCACACGTCGCTGTAAACAGAATAATATCAAAGACAAAAAACGAACGACGCGTTGCGTTTTCAACAGTTAATATATTGACACAATGCGTTATGTTTGTAAAGCACAAATTAAACGCTGCGTCAGAAACGAGGTCTCGCATTTGAAAAAACTCAGTGATTACGAGGATCAGGCTGTTGTTTTATCCTATTACGATTCCGGCTGGCCGCAACTTTTCGATATCGAAAAAGCGGCTCTTCTGGAAATTTTCGGCGAAGAAAGCACGCTTGTTGAGCATATCGGTTCGACTGCCGTTCCAGGAATGACGGCCAAACCTGTCATTGACATTATGCTTGGAGTGCCTGGCTTGCACCGTGTAGATGACCGGCTTACCGAAGTGGAGGCTCAGGGTTGGTTTTATGTGCCGGAGT
Organism: Deltaproteobacteria bacterium; assembly: GCA_029570245.1. GTDB lineage: Bacteria > Myxococcota_A > SURF-8 > SURF-8 > SURF-8 > JAKQSH01. The sequence goes on from JAKQSH010000073.1 coordinate 447, forward strand.
ACGAAGATGAAATGCCGTTCAGGCGATTTTTTCTGAAGTGCCGCAAGGATGGTTCCAGATCGCATCATCTGCATGCTGTGGAGTCGGGCAGCGATTTCTGGGTGCGACATATCGAATTCAGAGATTATCTGCGGGCGAATTCGGCCGAGGCTGAAGCTTATGGCGCTTTTAAGCTTTTGCTGCTTGCGGAAAAAATAGACAGACATAAGATATACTCTGCGGCCAAAGGTGAATTTATAGGCGCTATGGCTGAAAGAGCCCGGCTCTGGAGCATGGCGCAGAAAGGGTGATGGCCTGAATGCGAGCTGTTTTCATTGATGTTGACAACACTCTGGTCAAGGGCTCAACCGCAGTCATGGCGGTGAAATATTACTTCAGACGCCGGGCCTTTGGATTGGGAATGATTTTCTGGAGTCTGCTGTACAGTATTCTGCATTATTTCAATGTCGTCAACCATCGCCGGATAATAGAACGCGGTCTGAAGCCTTTTGTCGGCAGACTGCGCAGCGACGCCAGACCCGAAATCCGGGAAATTTTTGAACAGTACATAAAAAAATCATTTTATATGGAAGCTCTGGCGCTGATTGAAGAGCACCGGCAGATTGGAGACAAGATAGTTCTGCTGACCACTACGTCATTTGATATCGCCGAAGTCATTGCTGAACACCTTGGGATTGAATACATTGCCACAGTCGCGGTTATTGAAGACGGTCGTTACACCGATCGTTTTGTTGAGCCGATCCCGTATGAAGAAGGCAAGCTCGAATGCGCGGAAATCTATTGCCGCGAAAACGGCTTCGAGCTTGAAACGGCTTATTTTTACACCGATTCTCACGCCGATCTTCCGTTGCTGGAAAAAGTCGGAAATCCGCGCGTGGTCAATCCGGACATAAGGCTGGCGCGCGTGGCGAAAAAGCGCGGCTGGAAAATTCTGCGTTTTGAACGCACCAAAGGCTGATTATTCTTCAATTATGCGGCGGTAGAGTTCGGCCACTTTAGGCGCCCAGACCTGCAGTGAGTATTCTTCGGCTGTTCTGCGCCCTTCGGCTCCGATTTTTGCCCGCAGACCTGCGTCGGTTACGAGAAGCTTCAGTTTCTCTCTCCACTCGTCTTCATCCGCCGCAAGAAATCCGTTTTGCCCATCCTTGATTATATCTGCGTTCACTCCTACCGGGCTGGCTACGGATGCTATACCCAGTGCCATGTAATGCAGAAGTTTGCCTGCGCATTTGTGACGCGACCAGATGTCGTCGAAAAGCGGCATGATTCCGATGTCCAGAGCCTGAAGCTGCATTTTCTCGCTTTCAAGCGTCCATGGAATATGGCGAACATTTACGCCGGGAATTTCGAGGCTTTTTTTAGACAGGATGCGGAATTCGAAATCGACATCACGCGCCAGTTCCGCCAGCGCCTTCTGGACAACTTTTATGTATTGCAACCCGACCGGCTGACCCAGCCAGCCGATTGCAGGCAGAAGATTTTCCTGTCGCGGCGGCATGTTATCGTACTGACGCAGGTCGAAAACCGTCGGAACTATGCTGACACTGCTGTTGTAACTTCGTGCAAAAGCCGCCAGATTCGGATTGCCGACAATGACATGTTTTACCATTTTCAGCGTTCTGGCCAGTTTTCCGGAGTGCAGCAGCGTTAAGAAAATGGCGTCGTCGAATTCAACAACAATGCGCGGATTGACTTTTGTCGCCAGCCATTCGAGCAAACCCTGTTCGTATGGAAAGAGTTGGTTTTCCACTACGATGAGATCATATGAGCCCAGAAATGGAATTTCGGCGCAGCGTTTTATGAAACGTTCGACAGAGTAAATCGACTTTCGCCATACACGCTTAAGCCGATGGTTTTCCACTGCAATGCTGTTGTAGTAAACATCTTCGAACAGCGGATGAATATCGACTTCAAATCCGGCCCGGCGCAGGTACGGAATCATGTTGAAATGCCTGTAGCGGCTGGCCGGATTTTCGATGGAGCCTTTT
>JAKQSH010000087.1 GCA_029570245.1 Deltaproteobacteria bacterium
CGGTTATTATAGTAAAATCCGTGTGCTCCGGGGCCAAGCCCCATGTACTCACTGCCGTTCCAGTACAGTGAGTTATGCACTGCTTCAAAGCCGGGGCGGGCGAAATTGGATATTTCATACTGCCTTATGCCGTATTCTTCGAGCATCCGGCAGGTCATTTCATACTGATCGCAGATTTCCTCTTCGCTTCTCGAAAGCACTGCGCCCTCATCCCGCCTGCGGGCAAAAGGCGTACCGTCTTCGATTGAAAGCATGTATGCGGATACAAATTCAGGCCCGATTTCACTGATAAATTGCAGATCGGAGACAAGCCTTTCGTCTGTCTGCGGCAGCGGGCCTATTATCAGATCAACTCCAAGATTGGAAAAACCGGCGTTGCGGGAAAAATCAATAACGGCCAGGGCCTCTTTAACGGAGTGAGGACGCCCAAGAAATTCGAGCACTTCGTCGTTGAAAGACTGAACGCCTATTGAAAGTCGGTTTATTCCAGCTGATCTGAAATCTTTTATTTTTTCCGCAGTTACAGTGCCGGGGTTGACTTCCAGGGTGATTTCAGAGTTCTCAAGCACAAAGTCACGCGAAATTCTTTCAAGGATTCTTTCGATATGGCGCGGCGGCATCAGCGACGGAGTGCCGCCACCGAAATAGACAGACACTGCTTTCTTACCGGAATAACGCGACTTTTCCGATTCATAGTGTGAAAGTACAGCCGAAACGAGTTCATCATCGGGTGGATTGCTGACTGCATAAGAATTGAATGAACAGTACAGACACTTTTTTATGCAGTATGGCCAGTGAATATATACGCCGAAAATGTTCTCGTTCTGCCGCAATTGAAATTTCCTGCAAAAACAAATGACTATCGACGTATTGAAAATATAGATTGCAGCAGAAGTCAAGATGAGTTATCAGAAAACAAACGGTGTGGTTTGTTTGTTTCAAAGGAAACCTGAATGACTGAGAAATCAGAAAAAAAATCAATAACAAGTGAAACGTTCGAAATTGCGGCGCTCTGCTCGAAACGCGGACGTTTTGTTTCATCTGAGATAAACCTGCCTGAGTCGGCCCTGCTTGTTGTGGATGTTCAGGAGTATTTTTTTAATCCTGAAAGCTCCGCTCACATCGCCTTTTCTGGTGCAATTATCGGAAACATTCTGAAAAGCATCGAATTTCTCAGGGGCAGAAACAGACCGATTATTTTCACCCGACACGCCGAAAAGCGCGACAGCCCTGAATTTCCAAAAAACCGAACCTGGCGCTCCCGACTTTTCGAAGACATGCCGGAATCTAATTTTTACAGAGAACTGCCGATCAATTGTGCCGATAAGATTTTGATAAAAAACACCTTTTCCGCCTTTCACGGCAACGATCTTGAAAGTTTTCTCAAGAGCAGAGGAGTTCGCTTTGTTTTCATGGTCGGCGTCAACACTCACATCTGCATCGAATCCAGCGCCCGCGACGCTTTCGACTGCGGATTCCTTCCGGTGATTCTGGCCGACGCCTGCGCTTCATGGAAAGCGGAACAGCATCTGCGCAGCCTGAAAAACATTTCCGACGGCATCGGCTGGATAACTGACTGCTCTCAACTTATGGAGCTTGCATGAAAGAAGATCGCCGCACAGCAATAATCGGAGCCGGACCGGCAGGAGCCGCCTGCGCCATTCAGCTTAAGCGAGAAGGCTTTTCGCCGCTGCTCTTCGAGAAAGACCGCGTCGGAGGCACACTGCGCCTGGCAAATGCGATCGACAATATACCGTTCGTAAACGCAGGCACATCCGGCGCTGCGCTGGCGGAAACAATTGAAAACAATCTGGCTGAATTCGGCATAGGGATAATCAGGAACGAAATTGCGGAAATCGAAAAGAACGAATCAGAATTCATTCTGCACAGTACATGCGGACAGAAATATACGGCGGATTTTGTGGTGATCGCCTGCGGACTCGCGCACACAAAGCCTGAACTGCCGCAATGGACGGCAAAATTCATCTGCGGGAATTCGACAATCGAAAACGATGGAGATGTTCTGATAATCGGCGGCGGAGATGTGGCGATCGACCGCGCATTGAGCTGGAAATCCAGAAACGCCGGGCGACGAGTCTGTGTGTTGAACCGCTCCGATAAATGGAAAGCCCTGCCCGTTCTTCTTGAAAAAGCAAAACAGTCCGGCATTGAATTCCGGCAGGGAAACTTAAACAACTTTTTCCCGCTGAAGGAGGGTTTCGCATCAGCAGGCGAAGAATCGGTTTTTCTCCATCTGGCGGTTCATGTCGGCAGAGAAGAACAGCTTCC
>JAKQSH010000099.1 GCA_029570245.1 Deltaproteobacteria bacterium
AAAAGGAGAAAATGATTTATCAGGCCCGTGAGCAGTACAACAAAGCCATTCCGGCGGCCAGAGGCGAAGCCGAAAAAGTCGTCCGGGCCGCCGAAGGTTACGCACTGGATAGAGTCAACCGCGCCAGAGGCGACGCCGAAAGATTCGTTTCCATGTACGAAGAATACACCCGTGCAAAAGACGTTACGCGCCGCCGGCTTTATCTTGAAGCCGCCCGCGAGTTCCTGCCGCGCCTCGGCAAGAAATTCATAGTTGACGACAAACAGGAAAATCTCCTGCCGCTGCTGAATATGGGCGGAGCTTCCACACCTGCGGCACTCGGCGGAAAGGGGACAAAATAATGAACAAACTCAAATATCTGTGGCCGCTGGCTGCTCTGCTGTTTTTTGTACTTGTCTCATCAGCCTATACAATAAGCGAAACCGAGCAGGTGGTCGTCACACAGTTCGGCAAACCTGTCGGCGAAGCCAGAATCAATCCGGGTCTGTATTTCAAGGTACCGTTCATTCAAGTGGCCAATTACTTTCCTAAAAACCTGCTGGAATGGGACGGCGATCCCGGACAGATTCCCACTAAAGACAAAACCTTTATATGGGTCGATACATTCGCGCGCTGGCGCATAGTCGATCCGCTGAAATACTTCGAAACCGTCAACAACGAGCAGAGCGCCATGGCGCGTCTGGACGACATCATCGACCCGGCGGTACGGAACTTCATCACATCTAACCACCTCATTGAATCGGTGCGCATGAGCAATCGTGAACTGGACACATTTGAGGATTTCGGAACCGAAAGCGGCAAAAATGAACAGGAAATGGAAAATCAGAACAACCGCCAGCCCAACCCGGTAACCATAGGACGAGCAAAAATTGCTCAGGGAATTCTTGAAGCGGCGAAACCCAAGCTGGCCGGCTTCGGAATCGAACTGGTGGACGTAAAGATCAAGCGCATAAATTATGTCGAAGAGGTGCGTGACTCCGTTTATGGGCGCATGATCGCCGAGCGCAGGCAGATCGCCGAAAAATTCCGCTCCGAGGGACGCGGCGAAGCCAGCAAGATAGAAGGCGAGACAGAAAAGGAACTGAAGCAGATATCGTCGGAAGCCTACCGCAGCGCCCAGGAAATAATGGGTAAGGCCGACGGCGAAGCCACGCGCATTTACGCCGAGGCATTCAACCGTGACCCCGAATTTTATTCGTTCTTCAAAACACTGGAGATTTACAAGGAAACGCTCGATAAGGAAAACTCGCTTATTCTCACCACCGACAGCGAGCTGTTCCGTTACCTGAAAGAACACAAATAGTCATAAATATCCAGATTTCAGGACAGCAAAGAAGCGGCTGGAAACCCAGCCGCTTCTGTTTTGCTCCATACTTGAATATGCAAAACCTAACCCATCCCCAGTTTAGCGAAAGACTAACTTGACTTAAGGTGGAAGATCATTCAGTGCGCGAATGGCGCATGAAATGGGCAGTAGGGCTGTTTCGATTACGAAAGCTCCGAGTCTGGCCAGGCTGATTTCCCGTTCACGGGCGGCATTCGGCAGAAAATGTCTGGCCTGATCGGATTTCTCCGCCGCCGCGCCATAGGCCATCAGGAACATATGAGCAATCGCCAGCACGCACCAGCGGTGGTCTTCCCGTTGAGGGGACGACAAATAGGACTCGTCGAAGCCCAATCCCCATTTTCTGTTTTTCAGGTCGCGGAATTCTTCC
>JAKQSH010000212.1 GCA_029570245.1 Deltaproteobacteria bacterium
GAGGGCGAATACGCTTACGGCTACCTCAAGGCCGAAGCCGGTGTGCATCGTCTGGTGCGGATTTCGCCTTTCGACTCCAACAAACGCCGACACACTTCGTTCGCCTCGGTTTTCGTCACCCCGGAAGTTGACGATTCCATAGAAATCGACATCGACGAAAAAGACCTGCGCATCGACACCTATCGCTCGTCCGGCAAGGGCGGTCAGCACGTCAACACCACCGACTCGGCGGTGCGCATCACACATCTGCCTACCGGAATCGTCGTAACCTGTCAGAACGAACGCTCGCAGCATAAAAACAAACATACTGCCATGAAGGTTCTGAAGTCGAAGCTGTACGAGCATGAACTTCGCAAGCAACGCGAAGAAAACGATAAGATGTCGGCTCCTAAAATGGAAATAAGCTTCGGCAGCCAGATTCGCTCTTATGTTCTGCATCCTTATCGCATGATAAAAGATCATCGCACCGACCTTGAGAATTCGAACGTAATAGACGTGCTGGACGGCAACATCAACGATTTCATAAGAACTTTTCTGCTTTCGAGATAAATGAGACGCAGAAACCTGCACAATCTGTTCCGGCCGCTGCTGCTCGTTGCAATATGCATGGCTTTTTACGGCTGTTTCGGAGCCCGCAGCGGAACACAGGCCTATCGTCAGGAACCTGCTCCTTCGTATAACGGAGGCAGGCAGCTTCCCGCCTCCACACCCGACGCTTCGTGGCAGGTTGGAACCGTCATTGAAGGCGAAGCTTCGTGGTACGGTGAAAAATTTCACGGACGGCAGACCGCCAACGGCGAAACGTTTGATATGTATGCACTTTCCGCCGCACACAAAGACATGCCGCTGGGGTCGCGCGTGCGCATCACCAATGTAGAAAACGGAAAACAGGTCGAACTGACTGTAAATGACAGGGGTCCATACGTGGGCGACCGCATTCTCGATCTGTCTTACGCCGCAGCTCTGGAGCTGGGTTACGCAGGACAGGGAACGGCACATGTAAGGGCCGAAGTTCTGGAACTGGGAAGCGGCAAAACCGGCGGGCCGCCCGTCAATGGAAGTTACGGAGGCCCGGCAACAGCCAATCCATACGGAGGAAGCATCGCAGTCGGCGCTTATTCGTCACGCATGGGGGCCGAACGGATTTATTATTTTCTGAAGGGCCGCTTCAAATACATAAAGGTTGTGGAACTTCAGGGTTCTCTGACCGTACTGATAGGTCCGTTTTCGAGTGCGGATATGCGTCGCAGGGCATACGAGAGGCTCAGGCTGGAAGGCTACGACGCACGCATGATCGACTGATTAGCCCGGAATCACATTGAAAACGATTGGATTAGCCGTCAAAAAAAGTTTGACTGCTAAGCTCAACAATAATAGTTTAATAGCTCAACGGTAATCAGTGGCAGAAAAGCAATTACCAGATCGGGGACAATAAGAAAATGCGGGTAAAATTCGGTCTTTTGATTTTAGTCCTGATGGCGGGTTTCGCTCTTTTCGTGAACTTCTTCATTATTAACAAGCTCGAAGAAGATTCGAGATTCAAGCTGGAAAGCTCCATGATTCACGAATTTCAGGCATACGAGCGAGGCCGCATGGCGACGGTCGAAAGCCGTCTGGCTCCGGCGCGCGAACTGGCCAGGGAAGAAAAACTGCTGACGGCCATGATGCTTCCAGCCGACACTGATCAGGCCGCCGAAGACCGTCATTTCGAGGTCTTTACCAAACTCGAAGCCCTTTCGCGCCTTAAATATCCCGCCTATCAGATCATCATCACCGACGCCGACGGCGCCGAACTGGCCAGAACTCAAACCGGCAAATGGTTCAAAGAACGCTGGGCCGACAAGTACAAGCTTGTCCGTCAGGTCATTGATACCGGCATCGAAGGTGAAGACATCTGGATGATGAAGGATCGCATTTCCATCGCCAGCGCCGTTCCGGTGCGTTTCGATGGTCGCCTGGTGGGAGTGCTCATCGTCGGCAACGCCATTGACGAAGAACTGGCTCGTATGGAAAAATCCATCGGCGGCAGCGATTACGCTTTTTATTCCAGAGACCGCGTCATCGCTTCCACGCTCACATCGGTTCGTCAGGCTTATCTCAACGACTATGTTTCGCGCAACAGCGAAAAAATAGCCCAGGTGCTGCTCTCACGCGGCGATTATTTCAAGGAAAACATAGTTCTGGGCGAAGAGGAATACAGCATTCTGCTTTCTCCCATGCCTTCGATGCAGGACCAGACGCTGGCCGGTTTCGCCATGATGCGTTCGGTCAGCCACCATCTCAAGCCCTACAGCGACATGCGCACCTTCCTTATGATAGTTACCGTGCTGTTCATCCTGCTGGGAATCCCGCTGGCGCTGCTGATACTGCAGGAAGCCTATCGCAGCATCGACTTCATTCTTGAAGGCGCGCATCAGATCATCGTCGGCAACAAAGATTATCAGTTCTCATCCAATGATCCTGCGCTGGTCGGTCTTGGACAGGCCATGAATCTGATGATAGCCATATTGCTGGGGAAATACATTCCCGAAGACGAGGACGAAATCAACCAGATGGCATTGAAGGGCGGAGCCCCCGGCGTACGCGCCAAAGCCATTGTGGCCAAAGCCACCACGGAATCGCTGCCCATTCAGAGCATGTCGGATGAAGGGGCCGCCAGAGCCGTAAAAGTTGACGAGGATCGTGAAACATATTTCGAGCGTCTTTTCAACGAATTCATCGCCGCCAAGAAAAAAGTCGGTGAGGATATTTCGCTGGTAACCAAAGATCGTCTGATACAGAAACTGCTGCGCACCGAGGAAAAACTCTGCGAAAAGCACGGAGTAAAAGCGGTTCGTTTTGAGGTGCACATCGAAGACAACAAGGTTACGCTCAAACCCTTCCCGATTAAAGACGAATAAAAGCCTGTTTCAGTGACCTGTGTCCCCTCTCCACAGTAAGGAGAGGGGATTTTTTTTCAATACATCAGTTCCGGCCAGAGTTCTTCGAATTTTTCAGCTGACAAAAGACGCAGGTGATTGATTTTTCTGAATACCATCAGTAAAAAAAACAGTCGGACAAATATTATGTCCGACCGTCTGGAGTTTAAAACTGTCGCAGTTCGGCGTTTCAGGGAGGACAGGAGCCGAACAGCGAGAATTCGTCGTAACGCGAAACGCTGCCCAGGCTCCAGTTGTAAATTTTCAGGAGCGAGGCGTTGTCGACATCCACTTCGAATTCTATGTTGCTGAGCTTCATTACGTCGTTCATGTAAACGTCCAGCTGATGCAGGCTCCAGTTGAAGACGAATTCGAACTTCGTCCATTGGTCGTCCGTACAGGAACCGATATTGTCGCTGCCGGCCGGGTTGTCGTGCCAGAGGCTGTAAGTTGATGCGCCCAGGTGGAAATATAAAATCTGCTGCGGAATGCCGGAGTTGTCTTCGCCGTATAAAACGAAGTAATTCTGATGGGTTGTGCTTGAACAAACTTCCGTATAGGTGTAGAACGACAGGCTGCATACCGGCAGCGGTTCGAAGCTGTGCGAAAGCCCTTGGAAATGTGCGCTCGAAACGGTTTTGCCGAGTTCGAGGCTGTATGCGCTGCCGTTTGCGGCGGTTTCGCTGTTTACTTCTGCGCTGAAGTCGATGCCGAGATCGTCCCATCCGTCATAGTTGCCGTCTTCAAAATCGTCACCGCTCCAGGAAGAATCCGGTTCTTCACAGTCGGCGGGACAGTTGCAGAAATTTTCTCCAGCTCCACACAGGCTGTTGCCGCATGAAGTGCAGATGGAAGCCCCGTCGCAGGGTATGCATTCCAGGGCTTCGTTGGGAGCGGCACAGCTTGAAGTTGTAAGACCGCTGCAACAGCCCGGAGCATTCGGAATAATCGGAATGGAGCCGCCTTCTTCTATGCAGGCAAGCTCGGTGTCGGCGTCGCCGTCAATCGGCATGCATTCGGACATGAATTCTACCTCGTCTATGTAGCCCACAGAAGCATCGGAATAATGGGCGAACTTCATGGATTTGATATTCACCGCATCCTGATTGTAGAAGGGTTCGTCGTCCCTTACGAGCAGACCGCCCAGGTATGCGTCGAAAGTGGCCGATTCCCAGTCCATCAGCAGTTCGACATGGAACCATGTGTCGTCAACGCAGGCGCCGATCTGGTGGAAGCCGCGATCAGGCGTCTGGAAACCCAGATTGCCGGCCCACATGCGGAACCAGAAAGCAGCTTTGCCGTATTCGTCGGTAACGCGCACAGTATTCATGTATTTCGAGGCGTCCGCCGGACAGGCTTCGGCGTAAATCCAGAACGAGACATAGCAGCTGGCGCAGGCGTTGTCCATGGTGATTGAAACGCCGCCGTCATTGCCGTTGCCGCCGGTTTTCTGCAAGAATAGACTTTTTGAGCTTCCGTTGGCTGCAACCGCCGGGCTTACGTATGAATTGTAATTGGGATTGCTGATGTTCCATTCCCCGGCGCTGCCGTCCTCGAAATCCTCGCCCGGATAATCGCAGTAGCAGGCGCATTCGGGCTGCGGCTCAAGCTCGGCTTCCGGCTCGACTTCAGGTTCAATCTCCGCTTCAAACTCAGCATCAGCTTCAAGTTCGGATTCTGCTTCAATCTCCGGCTCGATTTCGGTTTCAGGTTCAATATCGGCTTCGGCTTCAACTTCCGGCTCGGAATCCGGTTCAATTTCTGCTTCGACTTCAGCTTCGAGTTCTGCTTCAATCTCCAGCTCGGCTTCGGCTTCATCGTCCCCGTCAGGAGTGTTGTCACCATCGGGCATATCGTCACCGTCGGTGCTATCGTCATTTTCGGAAGTCTCACTGTCACCGTCGGGATTGTTGTCAATGTCACCGTCCTCATTACCGGACGAAGATGAGCAAGCAGAAAGCCACATCAGAAAGAGTACTGCCAGCAAGGAAAGAACGATCTTTTTCATATTAAACCCCTTATTACCGCTGTTTGCTGTTTCATGCCGACTATTGCATGATTTTTTAAGGTTATATCAGAATTCATCAATAAAAACCAGCCATATCCACACACTGCAATGATCGGATGCCGGCAGGCAGTTCATCGGCAACATGGTCGGATTTCCGAGTATTGCGATTAGCAGCCAAAATGCTGTACATGGGCGCATTTTTGTTTATTATTTACGGGAAAATGGACGAGAAAGACAAAGTCGGAACACATGAATCAGATACACTGTCCAAAGTGCGGAACACTGATTGCCGGAAACGCAAGATTCTGCGGAATTTGCGGAGCGGAAATTTCCAGGCATGAAAAAAGTTTCAAATATGACGCCGAAGCCGCCGCGCGCACTGCCGCACAGAGCACTCTTTACGGACGCAAGTCTGTATTGGACAGAACTTTGCGTCTGTGCGGATTTGCTGCAGAAGGTTACGGCAACATTATCTACATTCAGGGGCCAGCCGGCATAGGTAAAAGCGCTGTGCTGGGCGATATCGAAAAGACCGCCAAAAACGGTGGTTTTCAGGTACTGCGCCTCAGTGGTCTGCCTGAATTTTCTCAGCTTACCTTCCACCCGCTGACACGTCTGCTGGAATATGCGCTCGAAATAAAGAAAACGGATTCTTTCAAGACAGTGAGCGGCAGGCTGGATGAACTTCATCACTTCGGCCTGAAACAGTACGATATTGAACGAATCCGCGATCTAATAATGGTTGACGAACAGCCCGAAGAAAGGCGACGAGCCGACGAAAAAAACCGACTGATGAGCTTGGCAGCGGCCTTCATGCGTCTCATAATCTCGCTTTCAGAGCGCCGACCACTCCTGCTGAGTTTCGATCATCTGCACTGGTTCGATGCTTTTACACTGGATTTCATAAACAAACTGGCCGGCAACATAAAAGAACGGCACATTCTTATGGCGGTCTGCGACCGCGAAAATCTGGCGCGCCTGAAAAACGCCGACAACCTGCATTTCATCCGTCTGGAAAAATTGTCTGGACGCGACATCCTTTATATTGCCCGCTCGCATATGGACACCGATATACTGCCGGTGGAACTGGAAGAAAAGATCATCGGCATCACTGACGGAAATCCGTATACCGTCAAAGCGCTGCTGGACCTGCTCTGCGATCAGAACTGGATCAGCCGCAAAAACGGCAAATGGAAAATTTCGGAACGGCTGCACGAGTATGAAATTCCACTCGGCCTGCATAAAACGCTGGTGGCGCGCCTTGATCTGGTTCAGCCGCATCTTCTGGAACTGCTGCGCATCGTGGCGGTGCTGTCGTCGGAATCAACTCGTGAGGGTATTTTCTCGCAGTACCAGCATAAAAAACACCTGGACGAAGACCTGCACGAGCTGACAGAGCGCCACTGGCTGAAGCAGGGAGAGCACTGCGGCAAAGTCAATTACGTATTCGCTCAGAACTACCTGCACGAAATAGTATACAACGGCATGCAGGAGAGCGACCGCCAGAAACTTCATACCGGTGCAGGCGCTTATTTTCAACGAAACGCACCCTGCGATGTGAGAATGCAGAGTTCTCTTGTCGTTTCCAATACAACGCGTTGCGATCACGAAAAACATCATCTGGTGAATTTTCTGGAACGTTCCGGCGAAAGACTGGCGCAGAAACTGCATTTCCATCTGGCGGCCCAGTGTTTCGAAAAGGCCGTGCTTATTCTGGAACACCGCCTGAGACGCAGCCCCGACGAAGCTTTCATGTACCGCCGCAAGCAGGCATTTCTCATTCTGGCGCTGGCCGGAGCCCACAGCAGTCTGGGCCAGAAACGCCGCGCCTGGCAGGAATACCGCCACACAGTGACTCTTTCCGAAGAAAACGGTCTGCCGTTTCTGGCCATCGACGCGCTTATGGCTCAGGCGGCTCTGCCCATGAACGAAGCCGACTCGGTAAAACAGGCCCGCGCCTGTCTCAATCAGGCGTTGCGTAAAGCGCAGGACACCGCTTCGACTTATTATCTGGCGCGCGTCAAGCATGCACTGGGAGAATTCTGCCGCAGCCGCAGCGAATTTGATGAAGGCCGCGAATATCTTAAGGAAGCCGAAGCCGACGCACTGGCGGCGGAGGTCGGCATCAACGAAGATTTGAAGATTATGAATCTGGTGGCATGCGACCGGGGACGGCTCGAACTGGAGCGCGGCGACCTGCACAACGCCAACATTTATCTGTCGCGCTCCGTAAAAGAATCGGCGATACTGAAAGACCGTGTCACGTTGACACGCGCCCTCGAAATGCTTTCGCTGCTTTTCGCCGAACGCCGCATGGCCGACCGCGCCGCCGAATATTCCGAACAGGGTCTTCAGGTGGCGCGCAAGCTGGGCGACCGTCCCACCATGGCCGGATTCTGTCATCGCCTGGGACGCTTCAAACAGAGCCTGGGACTTTTTGATGAAGCTCACGCATATTACAGCGACGCACTGGAACTCAGCCGCGAAGTCGGCTGGGAGGCCGGAGTAAAAAAATGCGAATCGGCCATGCTTAAACTCAAGGAGGCCATGCAGGAGCAATGAGAGTCGCCGAGCTTGAAAAACTGGCCGGGCAGATGATTTTCTGCGGAATCGCCGGAGAAGACACAGACCCGCAGATTCGCGAAATGGTGGAATCCGGGCGCGTGGGCGGACTGGTTCTTATGGGGCGCAACAGCAAGAACTCCGACCGTGTGCAGAACATGGTGGAGCGTCTTCAGGCCCGCAGCCCGCACGGGCTGTTTGTGGGGATAGATCAGGAAGGCGGACGGGTCATGCGCCTGCGCGAAGATCGTTTTCTGCTGCCGTCTGCGCGCGAAATGGCCGCCTGGCCAGAAAAGGAGCTTTTCGAGCAACCCTATCTTGTGGCGCAACGCATGAACGAAATCGGCATAAACGTGAATTTCGCGCCGGTGATCGACGTTGACTCGAATCCTGCAAATCCGGTCATCGGAGATCGTTCGTTCGGAAACAATGCCGACGAAGTCTGGCGTTGTGCAGCTATCTATGCCGATGCTGTACGGCGCGGACGCGTGCTGCCCTGTTTCAAGCATTTTCCGGGTCACGGCGATACCGACCGCGACAGCCATTTAGAGCTTCCTTTCGTGCGGCACGACGCGCAGCGGCTGTCTGCGGTGGAACTGGCGCCGTTCGCCGCCGCCGTCGCCTGGGGTGCTGAAATGATAATGACCGCCCATGTCGTTTTTGAAACGCTTGACCCGGAATATCCGGCCACGCTTTCTGAAAAAATAATTTCGGGGCTTCTGCGCGAACGCATGGGATATAAAGGAATCGTCATAAGCGACGATCTGGAAATGAAAGCCGTGGCGGAACGCTACGATTCCGATGAAATCGCCTTCAGACTGCTTTCAGCCGGGGTGGACATGGCGCTGTGCTGCAACAGCTACGAAACCGCGCTGAATCTGCATCGGGCGCTTGTAAGGCAGATCGAAAAGGGCCGTGTTCCGCTCGAATACATGGAGCGGTCCGTGGCGCGCATCAGGAAAGTCAAAGAAAAGTGGCGCATTGGAGTACATTGAACAGCGCAGGAGCCGCACGCATCGACCGTCTTATGACTGCGTTGCGCCGCCGTCTCTTCAGCTCGCTTCTGGCCGAAGCCGCCGCACGCATGATAACGCTCATGCTGCTGCTGTTTCTGGCGGTCTGGCTGTTTTACGTAACCGGGTTTTCGCCGGTCGAAGCCCGTTTTGTTTTCTGGCCGCTGGCGGTGCTCTCCATCGCATATCTGGCCGGCAAATATTTCTGGATTCCGGCCATGCGTTTTTCGTCGGATCGCGAAATCGCCCGTCTGGCAGAAGAGCGCGAACCGCGTCTGCGTGACCGTCTGCTTTCGTCTGTGGAACTGCGCAGCGTTCTGGAGTCGGAACATGAACCGCATTTCAGCCTCAGCATGGCCGCAGCCGGACTGGATCAGTTGACCGAGTCGCTTGAAAAAATTTCCGTCTCGTCCGTGATCGGCCTGGAGTCGCTGCGACGCGCCTGGCTTATGGCTCTGGCATCGGTACTGCTGACGATTCTGGCGTCCTGGACTTACTCCACCAGTGTAAAAACCACGCTGGCCGGTCTTTTCGGCGACGGAGCACTGGCTTCGTATTATTCGGGATCGGTCAACTTCATCGCAGGAGACATCAGGCTGTTATACAGATATCCGGCCTACACCGGGCTGCCCGACATGGAGCTGTCGGGCGGAACCGGCGATATCGAAGCCTATCCGGGAACAATTGTGGAAGTGTCGGTGCGCAGCTTCGAAGAATGCGACGAAGGTCGCATGGTTATGAAAAGCGGACAGGAAATTGTGCTTGACCGCAAAGACGCCCACAATTTCACCGGCAGCTTCACGCTGCTTGACGACGATCGCTACCGTTTCGAGTTCGACGGTGAAGCCGACGGACGCGACCATGCCATCACGGTCAAAAAAGACCGTCCGCCGGCGGTGATGGTCGATTACCCGGCCTCCGAACTTGAAGAAGTCAAAGAGAGCGACATCATCGAACTCAGCTGGCGCATGGAAGACGACTTCGGCCTGACCGAAGCGGCCCTGATTATTAATTACGACGACGGCTCGAAACGCATTGATCAACGCATCGAACTGCCCGCACCGCCGGACACACCTAAAAGCCACGCTGCAAAGTGGCTGTGGGACTTGAACTCTTTCGTTTTTCAGCCCGGCGACCGCGTGATTTACCGCATCGAAGCCGCCGACAACGACACGGTTTCGGGTCCGAAAACCGGTTCTTCGCCGCCTTACTACCTAAA
>JAKQSH010000105.1 GCA_029570245.1 Deltaproteobacteria bacterium
CGGTTACCATCTTGGACGTGGCGGTCTTGGGCAGGCCGCACTCCTGCATGAAGGCGGACTTCATTCTCATAAAGTCGCCATCATCACCCTTGATGTGGGTCTTGGCGATTTCGTTGACTTTGCCGATTACGAGATGGGAAATGTGTTTACCCACCATACGGGCGACCTGCGGAGAGCCGGAATAGTCGCGGCATACAATGTTTTCCTTCTGGGGAGCGGTCCATACCCATTCGTTTTTGCAGCCTTCGCAGCTTTTTTCAACGAACATTCCCAGACGGGCTTTGGCGGCCTCTTCGTTTTCGGGCAGGTTGTACCAGGCGTGCATATCCTTATAAATCGGATCACACTTGGATGCGCATCCCCAGAAAACACTGAAAGAGAGCGCGACAACCATCAGAAGCATCAATCCTCTCTTCATATCTTAGAATCCTCCTTTTTTAATACCCCTGAAATATTTTTACGGAAACCCGTTCTTACCAGTTCCAGTCTATAATCCGGGCAAAGTGTATAGTAATTGCCCCGATAATGGCAACTAAATTTTGCGTTTTTTTCCTCAGAACGATGCGTCCTTCTCCATAGTTGATTTTACTTATTATTTATGAGATTGCGATAAATTTTTTCATATTCTTTAACGCTGGCGTTCCATGAACAGTCTACGCTCATGGCTCTGCGCACCAGATTTCTCCAGATTTTTTTGTCTTTGTATACTTCCAGCGCACGGTCGAGCGTAGCTTTGAGTGCTTCCGGCGTGTAATCCTCGAAGGTGAATCCCCAGCCGTCGGAATGTGGCGGATCGTAATCTTTTATGGTGTCCGCCAGCCCGCCGGTTTTCCGAACCAGCGGGACTGCGCCGTAGCGTATGGCGTGCAGCTGTCCCACTCCGGCAGGCTCGAAACGCGATGGCATAAGAAAAATGTCGCAGGCGGCCTGAATCAGGTGAATCAGCTGTTCATCTTGAACGCGGTAAATGCGTACTTTATCTGGGTGACGGTTCTGGGCCTCCATCAGCATGTCGTAATAATATTTATGGCCGTTGCCGAAGCAGATGAAAAAGACATCCTGCTCCAGCAGTTTGTCCAGAATTTTTACCAGAATATCCAGTCCCTTCTGCTCCACCAGGCGACCGACCATGCCGATCAGCGGCCAATCCAGCTTGCTGATGTCGAAGCCGCTCTGCTCAAGCAGATCGCGCTTGTTCAGCTGTTTGCCCTGAAGATTGCTGCGTGAAAAATGATGTTTGAGCAACGTGTCTTTTTCGGAGTCCCAGACTTCGTAGTCGATGCCGTTGTTGATGCCGATGTAGCGTTCGCCTTTTTCGGCCAGTAATCCCTGCAAACCGTAACCGAGATCGGAATTCAGAGTTTCTCCGGCGTAGGTTGGGCTTACTGTTGTAATGAAATCCGAGAATACAATGCCGACTTTCATCGGGTTGTATTTTCCATAAAACTCAAAAGGCCCTCCCATGTAAGCGTATTTCCAGTCCAGACCGGCCAGAGAAATCGTGTCGATGTCGGAATAGCCCTGATAGGCCAGATTGTGAATCGTGTAAACCAGCGGAAGATTCCGCAGGCGCGGATCGGTTTCCTGGGTTCTCAGGTAGGCCGCCAGATAGGTTGTTGTATGGTCGTTAAGATGTACGATGTCCGGCTCAAAAACGCCCAGTTTCAGGAACAGGAGCACTGCCTTTGAGAACAGAATGAAGCGTTCGCGGTTGTCCGGGAATGATTCGCCGGTTTCAGGAAACGTATATATTCCTTTGCGTCCGAATGCCCGGTCGCATTCCACAAAGAAAACCTGCACTTTTTTCCCTGGGATATTGGAGCGGTAATAGCGCACTTCGTATGTCTTGTCGCCCACGTTGAAAGAGTATTTGCCAAGCCCGGCGACGCGTCTGATGTTGAATTCCTTACGGTCTATGTTGCCGTAAAGCGGAGTGATAAGCCGTACATCCCACTTATTCTCATGCAGAACCTTGGGCAGCGAACCCATTACCACACCAAGTCCGCCTACCTTGGAGAAAGGCTCCACTTCAGGCGTAACCATAAGGATGCCAGGTTTTCTGGCTCTTGCCATATGTCTCCCCTTTCGTGTTTCCCTCGTCTATCGGCGTTTAAAGTGCAATGGATTGATTTGAGGGAATATGTTGTCTTTGTACTCGATGTCGCCCAGATAACTCTCGTCAATGTTACCAGACAGAAGCATTTCATACAAGCTGTTGAATCGCTCAATGTGAACCAGAGTGCGCTGACGTGCGTACTCTACAGCCGTCGCAGTGGTTATTATGAATGCCCAGTCAGAGCTTTCGGCCAGAAGCAGCTCCCGCATTGCCTGCCGTATTACACGTTGTTCTTTTTCACTGGCGCTTTCGTAAGCTTCGGCCATATTGCTCATTCGGTCAGAACAGCGGTGAATGGGCGGGTATATCCAGTCGTTTCCGCCGTTGCACCAGACTTCGTAATAACCCTTGTCGCCCCAGGATGATGCCGCCGGGAAGGCCACCTGCTGCATGGGATGCATTTCGAGGTAATCGTAAGGCGTAGTAAGTTCGAAGACGCTCTGGTCGTAACGTATTTTGCGGAAGAGATAATTTATCCAGTCCGGCCCTTCGAACCACCAGTGTCCGAAAAGCTCGGCGTCGTAAGGCGCAACAATGATAGGCGGCTGTCCCAGCTGGCCGTGCAGCCATTCGATCTGCTTTTCGCGGTTGAACATGAAGTTCGCGGCGTGCGCTGCAGCTTTGTCAAGCGCCCACTGTCGGTTGTACGGCTCGCGGTATTTAAGATCGCCCTTGCCTGAAATCCGGTAATACTTGATGCCGGTGTTAAGTCGGATTCCGTCGGGATGAATGTATTTGCGGATGTAATCCATCGGGCGATCGAAGCCTGCATCCCGGTAAAATTCGCGATATACGGAATCGCCGGGATAACCTTCTTCCGAACTCCAGACCTGCTTGCTGGATTCCTGATCGCGTCCGAAAGCGGCTACGCCCCATGGCGTCACCAGTGGTGCATAAACCGAGCGGGCCGGTTTGGGCTTGGCATTGTTGATTCCGTGTGTATCGACCAGGAAAAACTGAATTCCGGCTTCGGCCAGAAAACGATCCAGTCCGGGGAAGTAACCGCATTCTGGCAGCCATATTCCACGCGGCTTTCTGCCGAAGTGGCGTTCATAATCTTCGACGCCGGTCATAATCTGGGCGCGAATGCTTTCCGGGTGCTGCTGATACAGCGGCAGGAAGCCGTGCGTGGCGCCGCAGGTTATTATTTCGAGCTGTCCGGTGTCGGCGACTTCTTTAAATGCCTTCAGTATATTCCCCTGATACGAATCCCAGAAGCTGCGGGTTTCGAGGAAAAGATTGTGATACATTTCGGCCAGAGGGAAGAAGTGTTTCTCTCCTTCTGTGCGCGAAGTGTAATCCATTTCCTTTTCAGCCAGTTCAATAAGAAGTTCCAGGTGGCGGCGATAGCGTTCCTGTAGAAGATTGTCGGCCAGCATGTTTGCCAGAGAAGGCGTTACCGACATTGTCACTTTGAACGGAATTCCGTCGGCCATCAGACCTTTGTATACGCGCAGCAGCGGTATGTAAGTTTCCGTTATGGCTTCAAAGAGCCAGCGTTCTTCGAGGTGATCTTCGTGTTCGGGATGCCTCACAAACGGTAAGTGGGCATGCAGAACCAGTGCTAAATATCCTTTTGCGTTCATTGCTTTATCCCTCCTTACTTCTTTTCCGGCTTCGAGTAATCGGAAAGCCTGGGATAGGCAATGGCATTGAACGCACCGGCTTTCTCCTGAGCGGGATCGGTGAAAACCGGAACTTCTTCGCGGTGAACGATTTCTGAAATGTGCTCAGGTTCGGAATATGGAGCCTGCATCACGATTTTGTCGCTGATTATTTCCTTTGTAATTATTTCCTGCACTCTCTGTCGCAGTTCACGCACATCCACCATTTGAATTTCGCTTGTGTTGTCGGGCTTTGCCGGCGGAGTATGAATGGTGTTGGATGTGGAAATCACCTTGTTGCCGTCAGCATCGGCAAGCACGATTGCCATTCTGTAAAAGCAATCGGCTTCGATGCCGTGGAAGTAATAATTGCGGGTCTGTTCGTTGATTTCGTAGCGACGGTATTCGCTGTTCTCCTTGAACAGGACGAGATAAAGGCCGCCTCTGTGCGATTTGACCATTTCGGCTGCAGTTCCAGAGTATTCCCAGTAAACAAACGCCATGTGCGGGTCTACAGGAAACAGGAAGCAGCGGGTTTCGTTGTTTTTTTCTGACAACATCACAGTGCCTCTCCTTTTACAATATCTTATCGGCCTTGAGTATCGGTCAATCGTTTCAGAAAACAGTTTATCTTTCGATAATTTTCAATTCAACATTCAGTCTCACATCTTCATGCGGATTCATGTCGATCCGCCATGTAAACCACAGCGAAGAAGCCTGATAGTTGCGGTCGAATCCGGCTTCGGATTGTGAAATCGTTTCCACGGGGAACGAAGCCAGCGCGGCGGGCCTGTCGCAGCTTATTATTATATCGAAGTTCGGGTGCGGATCGAACAATGCCGCTTCTTTCACGTTTTCCGCATCGTGAATTCCCAGCAGGCGCCAGTCTTTTGTCTCCCCATTAACTCGGAAGGGCGTATCTATTCCAAGTGCCGAGGCCGCCAGCAGGTTGAATTCCACTGCGAATTTCAGGCTGGTCGGATGCTGGCCGTTCCATTTGAGAGTGTAGGCCGCAAGCAGTGCAGAACTGCCTTTTTCGAGCCGTATTTTCTTTTCAATTGCCAGTGTGCCGTTTTGAACTGAAGTATTGCCGTGCAGCAAAAGCTCTATGGCGTCGCTTTTTTCGCTTATCTGAGGCATACGCGGAGCCGTTGCCGCATCACCGTATTCCTGTTCGCTGTTGAGCAGCAGCATTTCCGCCGATGTGTCGGCATCGGCAGAAAAGAAGTGTTCGCGGAACGCATTGCGCGGATAAGAATCGTAGACCAGAATTTTGCGGTCTTCAGCTTTTATTTCGCGTTTCAGGTCGTGAATATTGGCACTGTCGGCGTCAGCAGTGGCGGCTGCCGGTTCTTCTTTTATGTGATGATAAGCTTCTTCGCGGCGGGCAAGAGTGTTTCCGAGATTCGATTCGGTCGGCAGATAGTCCAACTCAACCAGACTGCCGCCGTCGGTGGTGGAAAAATATGCCGCCAGTTTGGAGTTTCTCAGAATTATTTCGTCCACGCCGTTCTTGTCTATGTCGTAGCAGTCGCAGGCCAGTTCGCGGCGATCGACAAGTTTCTCAGCCTTAATCATGTTTTTATAAAGCGCCTCGCGCAGATGCGGCAGATACAGTCCGCCGAAAACGCCGTGCCAGTAGCCGCAGTTGCATTGCGAAGCCCCCAGTGCGGCACGAGCAGCGTCGAAGTCTTCACCAGAAAGATTTGCTGCATGAACTTTGTCGCTGACCTGAATCATGCGCTTGTGCATCCAGTTCGATTCTGGATAACGGGAGAAAAAGTTACGGAAATATCCGCCGCGCACAAAAACTTCGGTTTTGTCCTGCAGGGAACCGTTGAGGTCATCCTTCAGATTTTCAAGCGTCATGTTGTCGCGGGCATTAAGTGTCCACTGGCCCATTTCAAAATACGACGCCGTCGGCATGTAAACCAGTCCTTCTGACGGGAAGCGGTTCAGATAATCAATGGGAGTGGTAACTTCCAGCCATGAGGAGTTTTCGACCAGCGTTTTAAAGAAATTATCCAGCCAGAACTCTTTGGTGTAAAGCAGTTCGTAAGTTCCGGGCCAGACTCCGAATTTTTCACCATCGTCAAGCAGACTGCAACAGCTGCGGTCGCCACGGTCGAAACGCTCGCGCAGGTAGCGCATGATCTTGGGCGGAACCTGGAACGGAACAGCGTAGCGCATGTGCTGGTCGATGGGAATAACGGAAACGGTGTGACCTTCGTCTTCGGTGGTGTAATAGCCGCGCACGTTCGAGCGGTCGATGCCGGCCTGTACAAAGTGAGAATCGTCGGCGACGGTATATTTCACTCCGGCTAGGGACAACGTTTTGGGCAGCGTCGGTTCCCATATGCGTTCGGTAAGCCAGACGCCTTTGGGGCGCATACCGAGATGCTTCTCGGCGTAGTCGTTCATGCGCTTAATCTGATCCTGGCGGTCTTTTTCGGGAATTATCATCAATATCGGCTCGTAGAATCCGCCCCCCATTATTTCAAGCTGTCCGCGGTTTACCATGTCGCGCACCAGTTCGAAAAATTCCGGGTGATTGGACTCTATCCACTCCAGAAGCGGCCCGGAATAGTGGGCAGCGAATTTGATTGTCGGATATTTATAAAGCACGTCAAGGAAAGGGCGATAGCATTTCTGATATGCGTCTTCAATTACCCATCCGAAATTGCCTACCGGCTGGTGGCAGTGAATGCCGAGTATAAGTGAAATTTTGTCTCTTTTAATCATAACTTCATACCTCAGATTTTATACAAGCCAGTTTTCTTCATCGAATCTGGCGGAAGGGAAGGGCAAGATAATGCCTGAATCTTCAGGCAGTCTTTCAATTTCGATGCCTTTTTCGAGAATGCCGGCGTGAAATTCTATAGCCTCAGCATCGGCTGCGGATTTCAGACGTTCGAACGGTATTGATACATCCAGGAAATCATCGAAAACCCAGCGTACGCCGGAATCCTCAAGTATGTTTCTGCGTTGTTCCTTATTTACCGGCAGTATGATTTCCATGTTGACCGGTTTTGTGAAACTCAGTCTGAATGCCAGGCGCTCTGAACCGGGATTTTTAAGCAGCGGAGATTCGATGCGGAAGTAAAATCGTTCGCTGTTGAATCCGAAAATCAGCTTTCCGATGTCGCGGCTGGAGCGCTGCATTGCTCCGGCTTGCGGTATGCAGGTGCCTGCGCCGTGCCAGTCCCAGTAGCGGCCTTTTCTGCCGCTTATTTCGGGGTGAATGTGCAGGCGCGGCTGTTCGTATCGCAGACGCTGCATATGTCCGCGAGTATCTACCGGCTCCGACAGATATGACGGCGGGTTGCTGCCGATGCTGCGGTAAATGGCCGACAGACGTTTGCGGAAAAGCAGATCGAAAAGTTCATCCTGATCCGAGTTGTGGCCTTCGCCGAACCACCAGAACCAGTCAGAGCCTTCGGCGCTGAAAATGTGATCCCACAACTGGCCTCTGGCCTCTTCCGACACAGAACCTTCCGCCAGTGCTTCTTCTGCCGCTTTGCGGGCTCGGAAAAGGTATTTCCAGGCGCGGTTTTTGACCTCGTCGCCGATCCAGGTGCAGAAGTCGGCGAATATCCAGGAGCCGGAATGCAGATTCGGCAGAGAATCGGCGTTGTCTTTCCACAACCCGGCGGCATCCGAGAACGTGACGCTTTCCAGCTGCGGGTCTTCTGCAAGTCTTTTGTACAGACTGTTCAGAAATGGCGCGCCGAAGTCTTTGTAATATTCCCAGCAGTTTTCTCCGTCCAGAATAACCGGCACAACATAATCGCGTCCGTCGTCCGGTAATGCGGCGCGCATGTTGTGCAGGTTGCCGATGAAATCGGCGACGGCGTCTTCCGGCGGCATGTTGCCGTAGTTGAATCCTATTTTGTCTGACAGTCCGTGGTCTCGGAAGAACAGAGTCAGACCCGCATACCGGTAAGGACGGCAAAGCCGTGCAGCACTGCGATCTACATTGCCCAGTGAGCGCCAGAGCACTTCTTCATCGGTGGCTGCCCAGCCTATTCCTTCCGAAGAGAGCATGGCCGCCGTTTCAGGCGACAACGAGCCTTCGGAAGGCCAGAAGCCGCCCGGTTTATGCCCGAATAAATATTCATACTGCGCTACCGCCAGTTGTATCTGACGGCGGGCGTCTCCTGCCAGTGAAAATGATTCCTGCGGCAGCGGCATCTGAGGCAGTGCTTTGTGCGCGGCTTCGGTGTCTATCAGCAGAGGCAGTATGGGGTGGAAATATGGCGTCGTGCTTATTTCGATGCGGCCTTCTTCCTGCAATTTTCTGTGCAGCGGCAGAATATCGGAAAGGCGCTCGCGGATTCGGTCCATAAGGGCGATTTTGTCTTCTTCCGAAAAATCGCGCCCTTTCCTGTAAAGGTCGATTATCAGCGGTTCTTCAAGCATGCTGCGTCCGCACCAGGCCAGATGGAACCAGACGCAGATATCGCGCAGGTCCTGCACCGGCGCTTCAAGTATCGCTGCACGATTCAGTTTGTAGCGCAGACGCAGTTGCCGGAAGCGAGGGTAGGGGTTGATCATCGCGTGGTCCTGGCAGTGGAAGAACTCGCAGGCGATGAATATTTTTTCGGATTCGTCCAATTCTTCGGCGGATTTGCGGCTTATCCGTTCGTGTTCGTCCAGCTTGCGGCCTTCTGCCTGATCGAAAATCTGTTCCCACAATGAAGGGACATAGTTGAAGGTTACTTTTACTCCGGGATTTTTTTCGACATAAAGCGCCATGTCGTAATAGTCCCGGATGGCGTGCAGACGAGTCCACGGCATCAGATACCTGCCCGTGTCCGGGTCAAGATACGACGGCTGATGCATATGCCACAATAACGCAATCTTCAACGGCTTTTTCATGCCGCATCGACCCCCTGTCTGATTTTAAACAACATTTTCAAATCCGCGCCGCCCGACCTTCGAAGAGGCGTATTATGAGCGGTCTTCTACAGAATGCAAGTATAAAGCAGAAACTCAGCGCATCATAAAACATTATTAAGCTATTTCATCGTTAGATTTTCATTTTTTTGCGCTCTGCCTGCCGATTATGCTTCCTCCGACTGCCTCCAGTCCTATAAAACCGATTTTGCTGTCTCCGCATTCCGTATCGTTGTATTTTTCAAGAATCAGAACGAAGTTGTTTTCGTTGGGCGAACGGGCCAGCAGAACGGGATTGAATGCGCTGACACCGTAATAATAATTTGCTCCGGGACTGATGATCTGCGGGACATTGCCGTCCTCTTTGCTGAGAGTTACCTTCAACAGGCTCTGTTTGATTTTGCAGCTGATTTTTTCCGCTGCGGCATCGCCATCTGCCGCTTTGTTTTCTGTCTCAATTTCTTTTTCTGATACGCTGACGTTCATCTTCAGCAGAAGCTGTTCCTGTTTCATGTTGCTGAAAATCTGCGACCATTCGTTTTTGAGGCCACCTTTAAATGTGTTCTGCAGGCTTTCGGCTTCGTACAATGTTTCACCGGTGTTTGCCTCGGCTGAGAATCCCTGCTGTTCGAGAGGATCAATGTATTTTTTGCAGAAGAACGAGTAGGCGGCGCTGTTGCGGGCGTTTATGTCGGTATATTGATCTCCGGTGAATGCAGCAGCCTGCGCCATCTGAGAGCCGTTTCCGAAGGGCGGCATAACTCCGGTTATGACATTGATTACCCACAGCTTCCATGTCAGCAGTCCTTCGGCGTCTTTTTCCACCGTTACCCAGCCGAAATGGGCCGAGTCCGCAGACCAGCCGAGATAATAATTCTTCAGATGTTCTTCCGGAATCCCGGTAGATTTTGCAGTGTTAACGTCAGATTCTTCCTGCTGCCGAGTTTCTCTGTTTACGTCCGTCTCCTCATTTTTTGCAGCCATGTCGCCGTCTGATACAGGGGCGGATGTTTCGCTTTTCTTTTCAGAGCAGGATAACAGAAGTAAAAACAAGCATATGGTCAATAACAGTGCAAGGGGCGATATCCTTCCGAATCTCATATGTCTTTCCCCATTTTAGCATAAGTGGTTGATATAACACCTTTGTGCATTAGTATAGTGCATGCAGGAAGGAAAACAACACAAGTTTCGAAATATTCCGCAAAACAACTATGTGCCTGTTTTCAGGACACTGCTGACAGAAATGTCAGGACTTACGTGTCATGCTTCTGGCGCAATTCTGCCTGAAAGAAAGTGTGTCCGCTTGAATTTACTGGCTTTTTAATTATATTCAATCTATCTCCGCAATGTTGGCATTGTAGTTGCAAAACTAATAGATATCCCGCGCCCCGGGAACAACATGCAGGAGAGAGTTCTTTTATAATACTTTGACCGATTGCATGCGTGCCTGGCGGATGTTTGACCTTCATCCTCCGGGCGAATGGATTGACCTTTTCCGGAAAGCACACCAATTTTTTTCTCCTGCATGCAGTTCCCTTGCCCCTTCCTCCCCACTTAGGAAGGGGCTTTTCTTTATGGTTTAAAGCAGTTTATGTTCAATAAGCTGATTTCGGACAAAAAAAATCCGCCCATTGCGGGCGGACTTTTTCAGAATAATGATCTTGACTCAGAACGTGCACTTCACCATCGGAACTACACCCAGTGCCACCGATGCTGCGTTGATGAGGTAATTGACTTCGATGTCGAAGCCCAGCGAGAAGTGACGCAGGCCGGTATAATACTCCAGGCTGACGCGGGCGCCGCCGAAGTAGTCGATAGCCTGACTGCTGCCGGCCTTGCCTTCTTTGTATCCGTCAACGCGCTCCGAGTCGTAGTATAAACCGCCCTGCAGGCCGCCACCGAAAGACAGACGCTTGAGGAACATATAGTGTCCGTTGATCGAGAGAGGCAGCCACAGCGCGATGCTGTCGCCTTTCATCATGGCGTCATCGTAACGGTAACCGGTCTCAGGATTCTGAAGGTTTGCGGTCGAATGCGGGTTGGCCATGAAATCCAGTTCGAGCGAAAGTTCGGGCAGTATGTCGTAGCCCAGACCGCCGCCGACGACCAGTCCGCCATCTACCCAGTCACCGAGATCCATGAATGGAACCATGTACCCGAATCTGGTGTTGAGATAGAAACCTTTTTCAACTTCTGTAAGGTCAGTCTGACCCCAGTAGGTGACGATACCCTGGCTGTCGTCAGTTGACGGCGATTCAGCCTGTTCTTCCTCGTTCATGGCGGCCATATCCTCTTCGGATACTTCGTCGCCTTCCGACATGCCGTCCTGTGCATAAGCGGGCAGCGAGAAGAGCAGAATCAGCAGGGCTGCACCCATCAGTACTCTGATTGGCGTCGCTTTCATAATCATGTACCCTCAGCTTTGAAGATGAACGGATAAGTGACCACTACGATACCACCGCCTTTGGGTCTGGGGAATATTATGCGCTTGATGGTACGAGCGACGCACTGCTCAACATTGACGTTTTTCATTGTGCTGACCTGAACGACCGACGAAGAAACCGTACCAGCCGGGCTGATGGTGAACTTGACGGTGATTTTTCCGTAAAGTTTCGGGTTCTTGTTCAGTTCCTTCTGGTAGCAGTAACGAATCTGCGAATGATGCTTGCTGATGATACGCGCAATGATGGATTTGTCGAGAGCACCCTGAATGGACGGGTTACCGGTTTTGATGTTGATGTTGGCGTTGTTCTTGTTCAGATTTGCGCCTTCACCGATACCGTAAGCGCTGTTTCCGCCTCTGCCCGTGCCTCCACGGCCTCTGGTTCCCAGGCCGCCGATACCAAGTGCCGAGCCGCCGCCGCCGTAACCTGATCCGCGCGAACCCAGACCGCCGGAACCGCGCATGTCGAGACCGGAAATGCCTTCCAGCATACCGAGGTTCTTTTCGAGGTCGAGAGCGCCACCGAAAATGCTGTCCATGCTTTCGGAACCCTGGTCGAGAGCGTTGAGAATACCGGCGCTGTTGGCGGCCTGCTCATCGAGAGCTTTTTTGGCCGAGCCGTCGGTTTTGTCGAGCTGGGCTTCT
>JAKQSH010000108.1 GCA_029570245.1 Deltaproteobacteria bacterium
GTCCGCCCGGACTGGCCGAAGCCGGCGCGTTGCCGGATGTGCTTGTCGGCGAGCAGTTGGAGCAGATAGTACCGTTGATGGGGTCTTTCAACTTTTCAGGTGCGGAGTTGGAACGCTAGAATGACGATCTTCTGGATTGCAGTTAAAGCGCTGACGATTTTCATCGTTGCCATGCTTATCGCCTCGGCGGCTACAGTGGCGGGCAGACGCATCAATGGTCAGTCGATGACCCTGGGGCAGTTCAGCTCTTCCCGCATGCTGCGACTCTACATTATTCAACCCTGCGCCAGTTTCATCAAGCTGCTCTTCAAAGAAAACGCCGCGCCCAGCTACGCAATCTCCGACGTGTACCAGGCTGCGCCGTATCTCAGCGTCGCAGCAGTGCTGATGATTCTGGGAGTGATACCCTTCGGAGCCGAAGCCGTCATTGGAAATACTGTCGTCAAACTGCGCGTCACTTCATTCGATTCCAGTGTTCCGGCCATACTGATTCTACTGGCGCCGGCTTTTTACGGCCCGATTCTGGCAGGATACTCAAGCGACAGCAAACCAGGACTGATCGGTTCAATTGCATCGCTCGGCAACCTGATAAGTCA
The DNA here is from genome assembly GCA_029570245.1 of Deltaproteobacteria bacterium. Classification (GTDB taxonomy): domain Bacteria; phylum Myxococcota_A; class SURF-8; order SURF-8; family SURF-8; genus JAKQSH01. The sequence continues at coordinate 597 of JAKQSH010000108.1, forward strand.
TTTCATTACAATCTGCGTAGCTGTAATGGGAGTCCTGGCTGTTTTCGGATCGGCTGCGCTGCACGAAATAGCCGGTATGCAGAGCGGGTCAATCAGCAACTGGGGCATAATTTATCAGCCATTCGGATTCATGCTGTTTACCTTTGCAGCGCTTCTGCTCGGTCACGACATGCCCAACGGCAGCGCCGGAGGCTGGAACCGAATCGCCGACTGGCGCGCCGAATACACCGGACTGCGCCTGGCCATGATTTCCGCCCCCGGTTCACTGTTGATCGTAATTGTATCCATGCTGGCGGTTACTCTGTATTTCGGCTCGTGCCATATTCCATGGGTTGAGTGGACAAAAGTCGCGACAATCCTTGGAAACGATGTTTCCGGCGGCGTGGTTCTGATGCTGTTGCAGATTGCAGTGTTCGCAGTAAAAACATATCTGCTGTGCCTGCTTATGCTGTACCTGAGGACTTACATTCCTCGTCTGCGCGGTGAAGACGGAATGCTGCTTGGCTGGAAAATCCTGCTGCCGCTGGCAATTGCAAATCTGGCGCTGACAGCAATTCTGATAACAATAATAAAATAGCTGATGCGACCTCAGACCGGACGAGAAAAATCCCCGATGAAAATGCTAAGCTCATCCAGCAGTTGCTTTAAAGCTTCTTCGCTTGAATACGCCTGTGAAAGTCCGATGCGAAATCCTTTGCCTTTCTTCGAAGATTTCGTGTCCTTCTTCGAGCGCTTGACAGAAGACTCTTCGCGCGGAAGCATGACGACCGTGGTGTCTTCGGAAGCTTCGTAACGAACCAGCACGCCTCTTTCGGTGAAATACTGCAACGCATTTATGAAGTTGTTTTTTGAGTACGCTTCGCCCTGCCGCAGTTCGCCCGTTAAAGACAGTTTCTTGCCTTCCATCATCACGCGCTCTATAAAGCGGTTTTCGTTCATGCGGCGACCGTTAAGTTCCGGCAGAACGCGCGCCGCCACCCAGTAACTTTCTACAAAATTGCGAATCATTGAAGCAAAAAGCTGGAGCGAATCAAGCGCGTTCGCGCCAAGCTCGACCTCATCACCGGAAGACTTCACAAGCATACCGGAATTGACCATGCCGTTCAGAAGATTTTCGAAACGCTGCGAGAACCCGGCATCCTGCGAAAGGATGATTTCGAATGAGAATAGTTTGGCCAGAAAACGGGATCGTTCGCGCATGGCGGCGATATCGACCCGCTTCTTTTCAAAAGACAGCAGCGCCAGAGCCAGAATGGAAGTGGGCATGAAGAAATGAATGATGTTGTTCTTGTAGAAATCCAGGGCCAGCCGTTTATTCTCGTTTATGGTGTAAATGGTTTCGTCGCCGATTTCATAAATACTTATCTGCCCCTCGCGCTTCATCATTTCGAGCGTTTCCGTCACGGCCCATAAAGGATTATCCAGAGTGTCGGAAACATGCTGAGCCACGCCGCCGCGCACATATTCCAGCAGAAACTCAACGTTCTTAACCAGATTTTTCTGGCTTATGCCTTTTTTGCCGGATGCCAGAAGCGCCAGCGATACCAGCGAAGTCGCCGTTACGGTAGAAGCTTCGTTAATGCGGGCAATGATCTCATTGCCGAGTTTCTTGATAAAACGACGACGTTCGCTCTCGTCTATGTTCTGATAGTTAAGCCCCTCATGGGCCAGATAATCTTTAAGACTGATAGGCTCTCCGGCATTTATATATATTGCACCGTATCTCACTTTGAGCACACCGACCGCTTTTATGAGCTGGCCGGCGCCTTCTTTCTTTTTGTTCTCCCCCTCAAGCTCTTTGGAATATGAGCCCTGCTCGATGAGCTTGCTGTAGCTCATCGAAATCGGTTGAATCATAATATCTCGTTCTGGATTTTCCAGGTAGCCGTCAAAAATCATCGACAGAATTCCCAGGCGGGGCAGAAGTAATTTGCCGGTGCGCGAACGCCCGCCCTCAATGAAAAACTCCTGGTTGTAACGCGCTTCAAGCATGCGGTTGAGATAGGTTTTCAGCAATATCGTGTACAGACGGTCACCGGCGAAACTGCGCCTTATGAATATCGCGCCCATGCGACGGAAAATGAAGCCCATCGGGAAAAAGGACAGATTATCGCCTGCAATTATGTGCGGCGGAGCCATCTGTTCGTTGAACATGATGAAGCTGAAAACCAGATAGTCGATGTGTGATTTGTGGCTGGGAGTAAAAACTACCGGGTGTTTTTTTATCAGTTCCCGGATTCTTTCAAAACCTTTCTTATCGACTACAATGGGATTGTAAATGCGCCTGAACACACGAGAGAGCACCCAGTCGGCGAAAGCAATGAACGAATAGCGATAATCCGCCGACATGGTTTCCAGAATCTGAGCGGCGCGCAACTCCACGTATTCCACGGACACCTGTTCTTCCGCCGCCACATCGCGAATTACATTCTGAACCTGATCGGATTTTAGAACCGTTTCAAGAATCCAGGTACGCGGCCTTGTAGCCGGTCCGGTAACGGCCACGCGTTCTTCGGTAAAGAATTGAAACATGTCCCAACGCAGGCGGCTTACGGCGTTTTCTTTGGGTTTGCGACGCTTGCCTGAACCTTCCACCCATTCGTTCAGGTCTATGGGTTCTCCGTAACGCACAAAGGCATGCCGATAGTTGCGGAGAAAAATCACCAGCTTGCGCAGTCGTCCGGGTTGGAGCGGGTTTCCCAGAAAAATGTCGAGCCACGAACGCTGAATTGAAATTGGGCGCTTCGACCAGATGCAGATTTGCGGCAGCAGATAAATCGGCATTTCCTGCCGACACTGCCTGTCGATGAGGTCTTCCAGCAGTTCCACCTGCGATTCTGCATGCACAGAAAGAAACTTGCCTTTCTGTTGCAGGAACAGCAGCAATTGATTCTGCCCCGGACAGTTTTCCGGCTGATTCTGAGCCGGGGAAGGTTTGTTCATTACGATTCGTTCGAGCCATGTCAGAAAACGCGCCACCGGGTTTGGCTGGCTGAAGGCCAGAGGCGGAAGCCCGTTTTCGCACAGGAAATAATTCAACACCAGATAATCAATGTAGCTGCGGTATTGAATGACATGCACCACAGCTCCTTTCTTAAGACACTGCCTGATTGTCTCCGCGTTTTTTTCATCTATTTTTATCTGAGACAGCAAGCCGCCAAGCAGCCATATGAAAAAGCGCGTCAGCAGCGGCAGCTGCGAGTAATCTTTAACGATCGTCCACTCGTGTCTGGATGAGTTGTTTTCCTTCACCGAAGCTTCCTCCTTCTGTTCAGCGATGCTGCGGTCAGACATGAGATGCTATATCCATATGCGGAGATGTCAAGACGCACTGAGTCGTAATCGACATCCGCCAGGCTGCGTCAACAGTCGCCGCAAAAAAGCCGTTAAACAAAGCTTGTTATTGACGCATCTTCTGAATATCCTTTATCTCTGAAATCTGGAGAAGTATATGCTCGAAACAAAAATAAAAATTCTGCCGGACGCCGTCATAAACCGCATAGCTGCGGGCGAGGTTGTGGAGCGTCCGGCTTCCGTAGTAAAAGAACTGGTCGAGAACTCGCTGGATGCCGGAGCATCATCCATCACGGTTGAACTGGAAGATTCAGGGCGCACTCTGATAAGAATTTCCGACGATGGCTGCGGAATGAGTCCCGACGATCTGCGCCTTTCGGTAGAACGCCATGCCACCAGTAAGCTGAATTCCGGTTCCGATCTTTTCGCCATCGGAACTCTGGGATTTCGTGGTGAAGCATTGCCGTCAATTGCGTCCGTCAGCCATTTTACCATAAGGTCACGGGCGCGCGGACAGGATTTCGGCGCGCAGATCACGGTTGAAGGCGGTAAAATTTCGGAAGTTCAGGATGCAGGCTGTCCGCCCGGAACGGAAATAGAAGTTCGCGGTTTGTTTTACAACACACCTGCTCGACGCAAGTTTATGAAATCGGATTCGACCGAGCGCGCTCACGTAACGGAAACGATGCAGCGTTTCGCGCTGGCGAACATGCGCGTCCGTTTCCAGCTCAAGCACGATGGGCGCCTTGTTCTTAATCTGCCTGCGGTGGAAGAACTGCATGAACGCGTCGCGGCAGTGCTGGGCAGAGAACTTTATCCGCATCTTTTCCCTGTCAACAAAAGCTTCGGTCAATTCAGACTGAGCGGAATGCTGTCGTCGCCGGAAAAATCACGTCCTTCTCAGAATGCGCTGCACCTGTTTCTGAACGGACGCCCGATAAACGACCGCTCACTCAAACATGCCGTCACGTCGGCATACGGAAGCATGCTGCAACCCGGACGCTATCCGGTTTCAGTACTGTTGCTTGAGATTCCGCTGGACGCTGTCGATGTGAACGTACATCCACAGAAAACCGAAGTGCGTTTCAGCGATCCGCGCGGAATATACAGCTTCATGCACGAAGCCGTGCGTGAAACTCTGGGAGCTTCGCCGTGGCTTGGAGGTACAATGCCTCCTGCCCGTACTCAAATGCAGGAACGTGTCGCTTCGGCCATACGCCATTATTCCGCAGCACACGCCGGACACACATCCGACGGCGGATTCAGGTTCAGCTACGGCAAAGCCGGAAGCAACGGAGAAAAAGCCGAAGCCGGAACAGCACGAGCCGATGAGCAGCTTACACCACTGAGCAGCGGATTTTTCTCGTCGCTCATTCCGCTGGCGCAACTGGACAACACTTACATTCTGTGCCAGTCGCGTGCTGGGTTGGTGCTGGTCGATCAGCACGCCGCACACGAACGAATCAATTTCGAACGACTCAAAGCCGCCTACGCAAGCGGAGAAAGCAGCGCACAGACAATGCTCTTTCCGCTACGGATGGATTTGAACCCGGCACAGGAAGCGGCGCTGGAGGAATTCTTTCCGCAGCTTGAACGCATGGGTTTTTTAATTGATCCATTTGGAGGAAATTCCTACGCTGTAAAAGCAGCCCCGCCTATCCTGGCGGACGCGGACGTGGGCGCAGCTTTAAAAGACCTGCTGGATGAAGCCGCCTCTTTCGGCGGCAGCCGCGCCGTGCAGGAACGCATCGAGCATGCACTTTCGACTTTAGCCTGTCACGCTTCTGTGCGCGCACACGACAGGCTCAGTTTCGAGCAGATGGAATCGCTGCTGCACCGTCTGGACGGTATTGATTTTTCCGGCAACTGTCCGCACGGCAGGCCGGTGTATTTTGAAATGACTTACGAAGAACTGGAGCGGCGCTTTGGCAGAACCACCTGATGTTCCGAAAATCCTGGTGTTGCAGGGGCCGACCGCCTCAGGCAAAAGCCGGGCTGCGGCGAACATCGCCCTTGCCTGCGGAGGAGAAATCGTCAATGCCGACTCGCTGCAGCTCTATCGTGAATTCGACATCGGCACAGCCAAACCAACGCAAGAAGAACGCGCCGAAGTTCCGCATCATCTTTTCGACGTGCTCAAACCGACTGAGATCAGTGACGCAGGCTGGTATATACGTACAGCAGGAGCGGCCATAGCGGACATTTCCGCGCGCGGACAGCTGCCTGTAGTGTGCGGAGGAACCAATCTGTACATTCGCGCCCTGCTGGGCGGCATCGCCGATATGCCGTCGCGCAATAACGAACTGCGCCGGGAGTATGAAGCCCTGCTTGCGTCAGAAGGCGTTGCGGCGCTCTTCGCCCGCCTCGAAAGGATTTCACCCGACGCAGCCGAACACATCGACCGCCTCAATCCGGTGCGCATCATGCGTGCGCTCGAAGTGCAGGAGCAATCCGGGCGCGCCATATGGGAATGGCAACGCGAACACGCTTTTGCAGAACGACCATACAGAGCATTGCGCTTCGGGCTGACAGTCGATTCAGACGAACTGCGCAGCCGTATACGCGCACGAGTGGAACAGATGCTGGCGGACGGACTGATAAACGAATGTTCGGCCATACGCGACAGATACAAAGGATTCAGCGTACCGCCTCTGGGGTCCATAGGCTACAGCGAAGTTTGCGCATTTCTTGACGGCGAGCTGAATGAATCCGAACTGGCGGAAAAAATCGAAATCTCAACCTGGCGATACGCCAAGCGCCAGATCACATGGATCAAGCGAGAGAAAGGCATTGAATTTTTCCGCTGGCCCTCAGACGAACCGCAAATGATCGAGCGTGTGCGCTCATTCCTCGCTGCTGTCGATTGAATAACGCTCGTCGTATTCCGACGTATCTTCGGGACGGTTCAGGCGCGGAATATAATCGGCCAGCTTGCGAACAAGTTCGTCGAGATTAGTACGAGTTGCGGCGCTGATGGCGACGAAGGGCATGCCGCGCTTTCCGGCTTCGAGCCTGAGATTTTCAACTGTTTCTGGATCGTAGTTCAGTTCTATTTTGTTCAGCGCAACAATGGCGGGACGCTCCAGCATTTCGGGAGCGTAACGTTCCAGTTCGCGCATCAGAGTATCCAGGTCTTTCACAGGGTCGGAGCCGCGCTGTTCATTGACTTCCAGCAGATGCAGCAACACAGAACAGCGTTCGATGTGCCTCAGAAAACGATGCCCAAGACCCGCGCCGTCGGCTGCGCCTTCTATAAGGCCCGGCACATCGGCAATTACAAAGCTGCGATATTCTCCTGCTGAAACCACCCCCAGGTGAGGAACAAGCGTGGTGAAAGGATAGTCCGCGATTTTAGGTCTGGCGTGCGAAATTGCCGAAACCAGAGTGCTTTTACCTACATTCGGGAAACCTACCAGGCCGACATCGGCAATAAGTTTCAGTTCCAGGCGCAGGCGGCGTTTTTCACCTTCACGACCGTATTCGAAACGGCGCGGAACGCGATTGGTTGCAGTTGCGAAACGGGCATTGCCTCGTCCGCCATGCCCGCCATGCGCCACAACCAGACGCTGACGGTTTTCGGTCAGGTCACCCAAGAACTCGCCGCTTTCTTCATCGAAAATTTCGCAGCCGGGCGGCACTTTGACGATGTGATCCTGCCCACGCGCACCTGTCATGTTTTTTCCGCGTCCGTTGACGCCCTTTTCGGCACGGATGTGCTGCTGAAACTGCAGGTCCAGCAGTGTTCCCAGACCGACATCGACTTCAAAAATCACACTGCCGCCGTCGCCGCCATCACCGCCGTCCGGGCCGCCCTTGGGAACGTATTTTTCGCGACGGAACGACAATGCGCCATCGCCGCCGGAACCGCCTTCAACATACACGCTTACGCTGTCTACAAATCTCATATCTCTACCGTTGCTTTCAAAAGACGCAAAAGTCTTGTGCGCCGAAGCTTAACCGCATTGATTTATTATTGCAAAAAATTCAGATCGGAGCATCAGCAGAATCCGGAATATATTTCGCCAGTTCAGGCGGCGGCGGGTCGTCGGCATAAAAAACTTTAACCAGCGTCAAACCATGCGCCGGTGCGGTCATTCCGGCCCGGCTGCGGTTTCCGGCCTGCATGATGTCCACAATACCTTCAGGCTTGATTTTTCCGCATCCGGCCATTTCCAGCGTTCCTACTATGTTGCGCACCATCTGTTTTAAAAAAGCCGTGGCGAATATCTCGAAATCAATTATGTCCCCGCTGCGAATCACATGCGCCATATATACATGGCGTATTGCGTTTGTCGCGGCACAATCGGCTGCCTGAAAAGAAGAAAAATCATGCTTGCCGACCAGAAAATTTGCGGCGGACTGCATGGCATCTGAATTTAGCGGATATTTTATGTGCCAGGCATAACGGCGCAGGAAAACGTCGTTAATTCTGGAATTGTATATGCGGTAGCGGTAAATTTTGCCTCTGGTGTGCCGGCGTGCGTCGAAATCCTCAGGCATTTCATCGGCGCGAAAAACCCGGATATCGTCGGGCAGATTTGCATTCAGTGCGTAAGGAATGCTTTCCGGCGCTATGTTTCCGGGCAGATCAAAATGCGCCGCCTGCCCCATGGCGTGCACACCGGAATCGGTGCGCCCCGCGCCGAAAACACGAACATTTTCTCCGGTAATGCGATTAAGGGCTTCTTCAAGAACGCCCTGAACGGTGCGTTCACCCTGCCTCTGCAATTGCCAGCCTGCGTATTCGGTGCCGTCGTATTCAAGCTGTATGCGGATTCTGCGCGTCATTGCCGCTGCCGGTCGAACTCTCAGAACTCAAGCAGTATTCCGGCCAGCAGATGATGAGACGAAAGATTGAACGAGTCGCCGGCCCAGAAATCGTTGACCTGGGCAAATGTGCCTTCAACGTAGATGTATGTGTTGTTCACGCCGATGTCGCGGTCGAATTCGTTGGCCAGTTTTTTGTCGATGATGTCGAGACAGAACTGCAAGCCGTAGGAAACATGAAAACCGAATGTTCCGCCGTAGCTTTTCTGGCCTTCATAGCTGGAAGATTCATCATGCTGATTAAGAATGAACCAGATGTAGTAATCCAGGCCCAGCTTTGCATAAGGCACCAGTGGAACACCGAAATCCTGCCAGAGGTAATCGAAACGATATACTGCCGAAGCCTTCAAAGGAATAAAATGGAAAGAGGTGCTCTCCGGCGCCTCGGAGCCGTCGAGATAACGCCCGTGACCGCTGGCCTTCCAATAGCCCAGCGCGGCTTCGACACCCACGGTTCC
>JAKQSH010000129.1 GCA_029570245.1 Deltaproteobacteria bacterium
CCCCGTCATCCAGACGCCGGCGCTGGACTCGCTCGTTCGCGAGGGGACCAGCTTCGTCTCGGCCTACACCCCCTCGCCGGTCTGCATTGCTGCGCGCTGTAGCCTGATCCTCAGCCAGTGGCCCCACCAGACCGGCTGCACCGCCAACAACCCGATGCCCCAGGAGCGGACCTCGCTCATGGAGCTGCTGGCCGACGGGCGCGTAAGCCCTTCAAACATGCTCTTCGACGGCCCGGAGGCCGGTTACCTGGAGTGCGTAATAGACCTGCTTAATCTGCATGACTGGGAAAAAATCCGTCATACGCTTGAAACCCGCCTGGGAAGCTCGGTTTCGTTCCAGTCCGGCTTCTGCACCGTAAGCATAATAGGGACCGGCATCGGAGAAGAGGCAACCTGCCTGGCAATGGCAATCAAGCTGCTGCGCGAAGCGGGCATTGTCTGGAAAATGGCATTCAACCGACGGCATTCATTCTCGTTTGTGGTGCCTAAAGAGCATGAAACACACACTCTCGAATTGCTGCACGATAATCTTTGCTGTATTATGAAATAAATTTTCTGAAGTAACCGTATTACGTCAAAAGAGGATAGCCATGAGCACAGTCGCCCAGATATGGAAGGTCGGCCCGAAGGAAGTCCCGGAAGCCATGGAGCTTATCAAGGAAAGTTTCACTTACAACGAAGTGGAAACTTACGATCTGCTCAAAGAAAAAGCCCGCTCCGAGCGCGAACTGCTGCTGCTGGCAAAGCTGGGCGGTAAAGCCATCGGCATGCTCGAAGCCGAAATTCAGGAGCGTACCAGCATAATGGGGCGGAAGCACATCGGCGTAATCTACACCGTTCTGGTAAGGGAAGAGCATCGCAACAAAGGCGTAGGACGCCAGCTCATAGACACCGCAATAATCTGGTTCCGCGTAAACGGCGTGACCGAGGCCGTAGCAGGCGTCTCAGAGAACGACACCGCAGGAAAGGAATTTTTCGGCAGACTTGAGTTCAAGCCCTATCAGATTCGTATGCAGAGAGAAATCGAGCCCTTCGAAAATTAAGAAAAGGAAGCCCGTTATGAAAAAGTACCTGTTCGTTGTTCTGTCGGTTCTGGCGTTGTTCGCACTTATGGCCTGCGAAGACAGCTCAGGCAACATCGACAATTCTTCTGACGGCGACGCAGAAGAATCCGGCGAAGACCTTGAAAACTCCGAAGAAAACGAAACCGACGTAAACGGCGACGGCGACGCCGAAGAAGTCGATGTCTCCGCTCTGATTGAACAGGGCAAACAGGCCCTCATGGATAACCGGCCCGACGACGCCAAAGAATTTTTCGGGCAGGCTAATGAGCTGGCGCCGGAAAACACCGACGCTGTTTTCGGCCTGAGCCTGGGCACCTTGCAGGGCTGGATAGGTCTTCTGGATGATCTGATTGCATCTGCCGGCGGCGGCATGGGCCCCGGAGGACAGACCAAGGCCGACGGCGACGATGAAGAAAATCCCGGAGAACAGATCGTGCGTCTCATCGGGCAGGTTTACGACGAATCCAAAGCCCAGCTGGACCGCTTTGCCTGGCTTAAAGAGCGTCCCGATTTTGTTTTTATTCTCGAACATTTTCCCATCGTCATCAAAGAACGCACATTGATAGACATGCATTCCGAATGGGACTTGGCCGACGTTTATCACATGAACTCCATGCAGAACATTTTCCACATGGTGATTACGCTGGCCTCATCGCAGAGCATGGACGCGAACTGGGACGAAGCAGATTTTGACGAAGCCGGGGAAAGCGATATCGACGCCAGCATCGAGAAAATCGCACAGTTTATGAGCGACAATCCCGGATTCCTGAATGTCGATGAAGAACAGGGCGCGGCGCGCTGGACAGAAGCCAGAAACTGCCTGTACAACTTCGCCGCCGATTATATCCAGTCCATGAAACTGATGGCGAAAGAAAGCGACGATCAGTCGGACGACGTTTACATTCACAACGACAGCACGGAAATCAAACACAAGGATCACTACGGCATGCAGGGCGATTTCATTTCCGGCGAAAAGCAGGTGCTCATGCTGTGGTCGGGCAAGAACCTCTCGCCGGAAGCCACCATGGAGCAGCTTATAGCCCATCTGGACGGCAACGCAGAACTGCGTACGCGCTTCGAAGACGACATTCTTATGATGATAGGCGTCATGGCGGATTTCCTCATTCAGGCGATTTCCATCGAAGAAATGGCCGACATGTTCGGCTTTGAAATCAGTGGTGAAATTCAGGCGATGATCGACCTTTATTTCGGCAGCCGCGACGATGGAGAATACATTCCGGAATTTTTCTGCGGAACTCTGCCCAATCTGATCGGGCTTGAGAAAAACAGCATTCAGTTCGACTTCTATACATTCTTCCTGCGGCCATTCCCCTTCCGGGAATTCCTCACCAACATCGGACCGAACCCCTTCACCGGCAAACCGGTATTCTTACAGTCGGTTGAATGCGCACGGCTGGGATTCGGCGAGGCGACATTCACACCAGGCGACGAACTGCAGATAAAGCTGCACGATCGCGGCGCAGCCAACGCCACCAGCGGAGTCGGCAACGACAACGCCGTCGTTACGGTAGTTTCGCGTGAAGCAACAGGCGAATCAGGCGACCCGGCGATTATCGACAGTGAGGAACTCACAATCCCGGAAGACGATGTCGTGGAAGCCTACTTCAACAAGAATCTTCCGACGGCAGCCATCAGCGACGCCACCGACGCCGTTTCCGGCGACGGTACGCTGCAAGTCCCAGCCGGAGCCGAAGTTGTAGCTCAGTATGCCGACGAGGGCGGCGACGAAACATATGACATCGTGGCTTCATACAATACAGAGGGTTCAACCGAGCGTGTTTTCGGTTACACCATGGACTGTCAGGAGGACACAAAACGCGACTGGGGTCACTTCGCTGAAGTCGAATATGCCGACGCCTGCATAATTCCCGATCCCCCGGCTGAAATCACCTGCGAAGCTCCGTATCCGGCTATCGAACGCGACGGAATCAAATCCACCGGAGTTTACGCACCGCTGCGCTCTCCCACAATGAACGGCCTGATATGGATAGACGCACGCAAAGTGGTGGGCTCCATAGCCGAACAGCTGGGGTTCCCGGAGGGCTTCCATCCCGCAGACCCGCGTTCCATCAATGCTTACACGCAGAATGTACAGCAGAAACTGGCGGCTTTCGGCGAGAGCGGCGGACTGCCGGTTAAATGATTGAAAGAAAGGCTGAACGATGAACCTGCAATATAATCAGTACGAACATGGCATTCCGGCGGAACGGAGCGCCGCGCCTGAAGAAGTACGCGCCTTTATGGTAAAGGTCTACAACTGGATGGCGCTGGGTCTGGCTCTGACAGCCATTGTCGCCTGGGGCGTGGCGTCCTCGTCCGGCCTCATGCAGACGCTGATTCAGAATCGCGGAATATTCATCGGACTCATCATCGCCGAACTGGGGCTGGTGCTGGCTCTTTCGTGGGCCATCAACCGCATCAGCGCCACAGTGGCCATGCTGATGTTTCTGGCGTACGCCGCAATTAACGGCCTGACGCTTTCGTTCATATTCATGGCATATACGCAGGAGTCCATAACCTCCACATTTTTCATCTGCGCCGCAACCTTCGCGGGAATGAGCGCCTTCGGCTATTTCACAAAGCGTGATCTGTCGGGCGTGGGGCATTTCATGGTGATGGGACTCTGGGGGCTCATCATAGCCAGCTTCGTAAATGTCTTTATGCGCTCGGACATGCTTTACTGGCTGACGACATACGCCGGCGTTCTTATTTTTGTGGGTCTTACGGCCTGGGATACTCAGAAAATCAAAAACTTCGCCTTTAATGCTGAAGAAGGCAGCCAGGAGCATTCGAAGGCCGCCATAATCGGCGCACTCATACTGTACCTCGACTTCATCAATCTCTTTCTGTACCTGCTGCGCATCTTCGGACGCAGACGCTGAAAGACAAGAAATCTCCGATTCTGTAAACGGGCATGCAGATGCCCGTTTTTTTTGCTTCCGACATTCTGTCGGGTAAAATATTTATTATACGGAGTAATCGACAGAACTTATGCAGGAGGAAAAACTGTGAATAGTTATTGCCTCATGGCGTTGTTGGGAGTGTCCTTTCTTATTATGGTCGGCTGCGAGTCGAACGGCGTTTATTTCGAGGATGACATACAGGATGAGTTCGAAATCTCGCTAGACCGGCATCCTGCCGACAGAATGCATCTGCCTTACGCAGTCGGAGCCAACGTAAAAGTAACAGTCAGCCCGGATGACGATGACGAAACCCAGTTCGACCATGAGGCGTTTTTCGAAAGCGAAAACCCGGATATAGCAAAGGTCCTGGATGATACCGGAGAAATCAGCGCCGACGGAAGTTTTATGAGCGTGAAGATTGAGGCAAAGGCAGCCGGGAAAACAAAACTGGTTGTCTATAAAAATTCCGACAGAAAAGGCACCTGGGGCAAGGTTGAGATAGAAGTCGAAGAACCCGACACTGTATTTCTCATTCCGGCAGGTGTTACATTTCTGCGCGAAGAAAGAAAAAATATCAACCTGACCAATCCGATCCGTATAATTAAAGATCAGAGAACAACCCTTCTGGCTCGCTATTATGCCGGAGAGAAGCGGCTCTACGGCAATTCGGTAATGATGCTGGAAAACGACAATCAGGAAGATACCGGCATCAATCTTGAGATCGTCCAGGCATACAATAACGAAAACCGGGACTGGCTGCGGGTTGAAATGCTTGACACGGAAAGCCATACAATACATGTCGGCAGCATACTCAACCCTGAGTTGTCCACACTGGAGTTCAAGGGTGTGGAAGTCGAAGAAGTTGAAACCATAATTTTCTGGAGCGATTCGGAAGAAAATATCGACGACGAACAGGAAGTAACAGTATGGGCGCTGGCGCAGAATTCCGATAAACACCCGGTATTCGGCACAGGCTTCAACTGGGCGTATAACGATGAAGCCGGACTGGATTACGGCGACATTTACATTTATTGCTACAATCGGAACGAAGAGGCTACGCTTGCGGCAACAATGGGAGAAGTCAGCGGTTCCACCGTTATTCACGGTGGAGCCGGTTACGTTGATGACAGCAACGAAATTGAGGACTTCGGCTGTTCTTCACAGAACGGCCTGAGCATGCCGATGCTTCTGGCTGCTCTTCTTGGCTGTTTCATGTCGCGCAGAAAAAGAAAAATACTACACTGAACCGAAGCACACACACCAGCTGGCGGAACGCGGGCAAACGCAGTCAGTATCCGGCCCGCATGCCCGGCCCATGACGCAGCCCGGTTTCCGTACAACGATGGAGAATAATCCGAAAATCGTAATTTTATTCACGTTGCGGCCATTCTGGTTTATGCTTGTTCAACGATTCTGAAAATATGAATCAGGTTTATTCAGTCAGTACGCAGGAGGCTTCTCTTGGAAAAAGTAAGAGTCGCAATCGTCGGAGCCGGTAGAATAACCGATCTCCACTATCCGGCTTATAAGGATTTTCCACGCGCCGAGCTGGTGTGCGTCTGCGATGCGGACGCGGCGGTCGCCGAGCGCCGCGCGGCGCAATGGGGTGCGACATGGTGGACTTCCGATTTCGACGCGGTTCTGGCCGATCCTGGAATCGACATGATTGAAATCAATACCCCTCACCATTTGCACCATCCGATGATGCTGGCCGCCGCGCGCGCCGGCAAACATGTGCAGTTGCAGAAACCAATGGGCAGCAGCCTTGCCGAATGCCGCGAAATGATAGCAGTCGCCGAAGAGTGCGGCATAAAATTCAAGGTAATGGAAAATTTCGTTTTCTATCCGCCTTACCGGAAAGCGAAGGAGCTTATCGACGCAGGAGAAATCGGGGAACTGCGCTCGATGCGCATTCACCTGGGCTCCGGCGGCAGCGGCGGCTGGTATGTGCCTCTCGACACATGGCTCTGGCGCCTGGCCGAAACGGATCACGGCGGAGGCCCGGCTATTTATGACGACGGTTACCACAAATTTTCTATTGCGATATATTTCGGTGGAAAAGTGGAAAGCGTCTTTTCGTGGATCGACCGCAGCTTCGCGCTGGTTGACTCGCCCGCCATAATCAGCTGGCGGCATGAAAACGGCGTTCTAGGCTGCATCGACGCAACCTTTTCTCCCAATCTCAACGTGCGCTCCAAATACTATTCAGCCGACGAACGGGTTGAGCTGACCGGCACGCGCGGCGTTATATGGGTTACCCGCTGCACCGGACAGCTGTCCGACGAAGCTTCGCTTATTCTGTGCCGCAACGGCAAGAAAATATGCTTCGAAGATATGCGTAACGACTGGGTGGAAAGCTTCAGGGACTCGACACGGCATTTCATTGACTGCATTCTCGATGGCGGTCAGCCGTTTCTGACGGGCGAACAGGCGCTAGAAGTGCAGCAGTTCTGTTTCGCTGCAATACGCTCGGCAGCAGAAGGCCGCAGTCTGGCGCCAGCTTCCGATATGGATGAAGGAGGCCGCAATGATTAAATTCCTTATCGCTGTTGCGGCCTGGAAAATTTATATCGTGATTTACGGGCTGATGCGCTGGGCGCCGGACTCACTGGTGCTGAGCCTGCTGGACGCCACTGCTTTTGTAGTTCGCAGCGTATCGCCGCGTGCTTTTTTACTCACAGTGCTGAGCGACACCCGTAAAATATTCGTCAGACCCGGGATGTCCCGGCTGGCGCGGCGCATGGTGGTGGAGTCACGCGGGGCGCAGGTGCGTGCGGTAATAAGAGGTGCGCTTAAAGGAGCCTGCCATGTCTGAAAAAAGATATCGTATCGGCATTATAGGGGAAGGCTCTTTTCTCGAAACGGCAATCCGCGCATGGATGGCCGGCGGACAGCTTGAAAGCCTGGCCGTATGCGACAGATCGGAGATGCGCTCCATTCAGTACGGAGAAGGCATAGACTGCTTCGAAGACGAATTCGAAATGCTGGCTTCGGTAGAACTGGATGCGCTGGAACTGGCTTCCGGTCGCGGCGTGGCCGGAGCCGTTTTCGAATCGGCAATAAAAATCGGTCTGCCGCTGCTTGTAAGCGGCGCATTTGCCGGAAATTATCAGACAGCACTCAGTCTGGCGGCAGCGGTGAGCACCATGCGCGCACCTTTCGCCTACCTGGATTCGCTGCTGGAGCATCCTTTTGTAAATCGTGCGCTGCGGGAGCTTGAACGAGAAAGTATCGGCGAAATTCAAATGCTGCG
>JAKQSH010000130.1 GCA_029570245.1 Deltaproteobacteria bacterium
GTGCGACGACACCTGCTTCAGCAACAGCAGCGTTCAGCATTGCGGTCAGAACTGCTTCGCCTGCCCGCAGCCTTCAAACTCTGCAGCCGTCTGCCTCGCCGACAGCCAGACCGGGCAATATTACTGCGACTTCACATGCAAACCCGGCTACGTGAAGCATGAAGGCGAATGTCGCCAGACCGGCAACGTCAACTGTTGCGGAGACGAATGTCTGAAATGCCCGACGGCGCCGGCGCACGGACAGGCGGCCTGCATAGATGAGTTGTGCGTTGTGTTGTGCCTGAACGGTTATCATGTCTGCGGCGACGGCCTGTGTTACTCGGACAGCGACATCGACAACTGCGGAACCGACTGCGTTGATTGCCCGACTGAGGACAATTCACAGACTTACTGCATCGGTGGAGAATGTCGCTATCAATGCAACACCGGATATCACGGTTGCCCTGACGGCTTGTGCTATCCCAACAGCGATGTCGATAACTGCGGCCCGCTGTGTCTCGAATGCCTGCCGCCTTCTGGAGGAGACTCAGCCTGCGTCAACAACCAGTGTGTCAAACTGTGCGAAGAAGGAAGCCATCTGTGTGGCAGCGAATGCCGCCTGAACGATCAGGCGGCAAGCTGCGGAGGCAACTGTTATCCGTGTCCGCAGCCGCCGCATTCCGCATCCATATGCGTTATGGAGCCGGACTCCGGCGACTACTACTGTGATTTCGAATGCGAAGCCGATTACGTCCGCCTGGGTAACGAATGCGTCGAGTCCGGCAACGTCAACTGCTGCGGCGACGAATGCGTAAAATGCCCGCAGGCTCCCGCAAACGGCGTCATGGGTTGCGTCGCCGGCGAATGCGTCACGGCCTGCGTCACCGGCTACCACAACTGCGGCGGACTGTGCTTTGCAGACAACGATCCGTCTTTCTGCGGACTGTCGTGCACAAACTGCCCCACCAGCGACAACGGCGAAACATACTGCATAGGCGGTGACTGCCGCACCGTATGCGCCGGCGGTTTCCACCTTTGCGGCGATGTCTGCCGGGCCGACGACGATCCCGAATACTGCGGAGCAACCTGCATACAATGCGAAGACCCGCAGGGCGGCAGCACAAACTGTGTAGCAGGAGTATGCACGCCCGGCTGCGAAAGCGGCGAGCACCTGTGCGACATCGGCGGCGGAACACTTGGCTGCTTCACCAACGATGATATCGGACACTGCGGCGCATCATGTGCGGCATGCCCGGTACCCGAAAACGGTACGGCAGCCTGTGTCAACGGGCAATGCATACCTTCATGTCTTGATAGTTATCATGCCTGTTCTGACGGATTGTGCTATGCCGACGACGATCCTGGCGCCTGCGGCATTCTCTGCATGAACTGTCCGGCCGTCTCGAACGGCGCTCCGACGTGCAATGAAGGACAGTGCGGAACAGATTGCGCGCCGAACTACCACATCTGCGGCGACGGGCGCTGCTACGCCGACAGCGATGCCGGTCATTGCGGCGAAAACTGCACGCAGTGTTTCGTGCCCAACAACGGCAGCGCAGCCTGTGAAAGCGGTCAGTGTTCTGAAAGCTGCTTCCCGAATTACCATCAGTGCCATGGCGAAGGTCATTGTTTCCCCAACAGCGACACCGCTCACTGCGGCGATTCATGCGTAACCTGCTCGACGCCGGAAGGCGCGGTAAGTTACTGCCTCAACGGCACCTGCATAATAGACTGCGCCGTCAATTATCATGTATGCGGCGATGGCCTCTGCTATCGCGACAACGACACAACTCACTGCGGTGAAGACTGCACGACCTGCGTCGCCCCTGAAAACGGCTACACACAGTGCGTCGGCGGAGCATGCCAGAACATGTGCAACGCCAGCTATCATTTCTGCCCCGGAGACGACACGGCCTGCTTCTCGAACACCGACATTGAGCACTGCGGCCCCAATTGCGAAGTCTGCACCGCACCGCCGGGCGGAACGGCATCATGCGTCAACAACATGTGCGTCAAAGTATGCCCCAACGGAACACACATCTGCCCGGACGGCGGCTGTTACGGCGACAGCGACATCGACCATTGCGGCGCAGCCTGCATCGACTGCCCCGAACCGCAGAACGGCACAGCCTATTGCAGCGGCGGCCAGTGCAACCCGGTCTGCAATACGGGATATCATGCCTGCGGGGACGGCGACTGCTACATGAACAACGACATTACTCACTGCGGAAGCGCATGTGAAAACTGCCAGGTGCCTGTCAACGGATATGCTCTCTGCGACGGCAGCTGCAACGCATTGTGTTTCCAGGGCGACCACATCTGCCCGGATGGTTCCTGTCAGCCGGTCAACAGCCCGGATCACTGCGGAACCGACTGCACCGTCTGCGAACGCCCCGACAACGGCTCGGCCATCTGCCTTGGCGGAAGCTGCCAGATGACCTGTCCATCAGACCGCCACCTGTGCAACGATCCGGTAAACGGCTGGGGATGCTTCCTCAACAGCGATTCTTCTCACTGCGGAAGCGCCTGCCTGGCCTGCGATGCGCCGAATTCCGGCAACGCGGCCTGCGTCAACGGTCAATGCGAAATGCAATGCCCTGCCGGACTGCATCTATGCGACGACCCGACAAACGGCCCGACCTGTTTCCTCAACACCGACCCGGATCATTGCGGAGAACTATGCTCCAATTGCGAAGCGCCCGCCAGCGGTACGGCGGCCTGCGTAAACGGCCAATGCGAAATGCGCTGCGGCACAAACGCTCATCTGTGCGACGATCCGACCGACGGATGGAAATGCTACACGGCATCGGACGCCACACACTGCGGTGAAGACTGCATCGCCTGCGAAATTCCCGCCGACGGACAGGCGCTCTGCGTCAACGGTCTGTGTCAGAAACAATGTCCGGCCAACTGGCACATGTGCGATCCATACGACGGCGCGTGTTATTCGAACACCGACATAAACAACTGCGGCACGGCCTGCGCCGAGTGCGAAGTTCCCATCAACGGACAGGCGCTCTGCGTCAACGGTCTGTGCCAGAAACAGTGTCCGCTCAACTGGCACGTCTGCGAACCCTACGACGGAGCATGTTACTCCAACACGGACATCAGCAACTGCGGCAGCGACTGCGAAACCTGCCAGATTCCAGGAAACGGTTATGCTCAGTGCATAAACGGCCACTGTCAGATGACCTGCCCGGACGGCACCCATCTGTGCGGCAGCGACTGTCGTCTCAACGCGGATGCCGATTACTGCGGACCTTCATGCACGACATGTTTCAGTCCGGCGAACGGCACTGCATTGTGCCTCAACGATGTCTGCGACTGGGAGTGCGACCCATTCTATCACGTCAACAATCTGATAGAAAACTGTGGAAGCGGAGACATATGCTGTCTGCCCAACAACGAAAACGACAACTGCGGCATAGCCGGTGAAACATGCCTGCCTTCCGGCCCGAATACCCATGGCATATGCGAAAACACCGGCAATCCTGCAAATCCTTACGCCTGCGATGTGGCCTGCTCTCCCGGCTGGATCGACTACGACTCCAATCTGTCCGACGGCTGCGAGTGTTTTTACATCGGCGAGAGCGACGTTCCGGGTGACGGCATAGACCAGAACTGCGACGGCGTGGACGGCACGATAGATCAGGCCATTTACGTGTCAGCCGCCGGAGTGGACAGCAACGACGGTTCGCGCGCCTATCCTGTGGCGACAATCGAACGGGGAATAGAGCTTGCGATATCTTCCAACCTTGATTATGTCTTCGTCGCATCAGATAAAATTTTCCGCGAAAACGTCACACTGGTTGACGGAATCAACATTCTGGGCGCTTACGATTCAAGCTTCATCAACCGCGACCTTGAAGACAGCCTTACTCTGCTTCAGGGGCAGACTCCGCAGGGCGATGAAATCGGCACTGTCAACGCACATCAGATCAACACAACCGACACTGAATTCTCAGGCTTCGAAATCGTAGGAAAACGCAACCTGGCCGTTTCCGGCAGCACTTACGCCGTTTACATCAAAGACTGCGATAATCACCTCCAGATGCAGTACAACCTTATCGAAGGCGCACAGGCCGGCAGCGGCGGAAATCCCGGAACCCCCGGAGCCAACGGAAAAGCCGGAAACGACGGGCAGAACGGAAACGTAGCCCGCGAATCCGACGGAGCGGTGCAGGCATGCGCCGGGTCCAGCGACGGAGGTTCAGGCGGAATCAACAGTTACTGCTCAAGCGGGACAGCGGGCGGCGCAGGCGGCGGCATCACCTGTCCGATAGTGCGCAATACTCGCGAAGACAGCGGTACGGCCGGTGCAGGCGTCAGTGGCGGTGCCGGCGGCGTTGGCGGGTATTCCGGCCAGATCGCAGTAAGCGGGTGCGGAACCTGCAACATCGCCGACAGCGGCAACATAGAAGGCTATGCCGGAGTTCAGGGCGGCGACGGCAATGAAGGTTCCAAAGGAACCGCTTGCAATTCTTCAGGATGGCTGGACGATTCCACCGGACTCTGGTATGTACCGCAGCCCGGCAGCGGCGGTGCAGGAACACACGGCTCAGGCGGCGGCGGCGGCGGTTGCGGCGGAGGAGTTGATATCGCATCGCTGTGTTTCGCTTCACCCGACATTTTCGGCGGTACCGGCGGCGGCGGCGGTGCCGGCGGTTGTGCAGGACTTGGCGGAAATCCGGGTATTTCCGGCGGCTCAAGTTTCGGCGTAATGATAGTATTCAGCACTGGAGCGACACCTGTATCCGCAGGCGACCTGCCGCAGATCAACGACAATGAAATCATTCCGGGAGAAGGCGGGTACGGCACGGCGGGCGGCGCAGGTGGTGCGGGTGGCGCAGGAGGAGACGGCGGAGACCCCGGAGCGGGAGGCATACAGGGCGAGACCAACTGGTGCGGTCGTCCCGGCGGCAACGGAGGCAAGGGGGGCGACGGCGGCGGCGGCGGCGGCGGCGGCGGCGGTTGCGGCGGCAACTCTTACGGTCTGTACATACACAACTACGGAACGACCCTGCCGTCCTACAACATTTCAAACACCTATACTTTTGACCCGGATTCGTCCAAAGCCGGGGCAGGAGGCGCAGGCGGCAACGGCGGAGGTGCATCGAACGGAGCCGACGATGGAGCCGATGGAGTTCTTCTGGAAACAAATCTTCCATAACGCCCATAACGCCTAAGAAGGCCCGCAAATTGCGGGCCTTCTTATTTACTTGTAAAAGCAGCCCGCGATTGAGTACAATTATGTTTTGTACGAGGTTTAAAGGAAAAGACACTGGAGACAGTTTCTTTCAGCAATAACGTAAAAAAATCGAACCCGATTAAAATTCAGGAAGGATTTCAACATGCTGGATGATCTTTACAAGGAAATTGAAGAGAAAATGGCCGGACGCATCGAAGGACTGCAGCGCGAACTGTCGCGCATGAGAACCGGACGCGCCACCCCTTCCCTTCTGGACGGCATCAGAGTCGATTATTACAACACTCCCACGCCGTTGAACCAGATTGCGTCAGTAAGCGTTCCCGAAGCGCGCCTCATCGTTATTCAGCCATGGGAGAAAAGCATCATCAACAACATCGAAAAAGCAATCGCCTCGGCTGACCTGGGCCTGAATCCCAGCAACGACGGAAACGTAATCCGCATTCCAATCCCCACACTCAACCAGGAGCGCCGCCAGGAACTGGCCAAGCAGGTCAAAAAACAGACCGAGGATGCCAAAGTTTCGATCCGCAACATCCGTCGCGACTACAACGAATCCGTAAAGAAGAGACAGAAAGACAAGGTCATTACCGAAGACGACATGCACAAGGGACTTGACCATATCCAGAAAATCACCGACAAGGTCATCGACAAAATCGAAGACATCTACAAAGCCAAAGAAAAGGAAATTCTGGAAGTCTAGTTTCATTACCGGGGAGCCTACATGGAGAAGATAATTGGAATCGACCTCGGCACCACCAATTCATGCGTGGCGGTCGTCGAAGGGGAAAATGCTGTAGTAATTCCGGCTGCCGACGGCGCAAAAGTGCAGGCATCCATCGTTTCATTCCTGCCCGACGGTCGCAGGCTGGTCGGCAACGAAGCCAGGGAACAGCTGGTTTACAACCCCTACAACACCGTCTTCTCCGCCAAAAGACTGATCGGACGGGCATTTTCCTCCTATGAGGTGCAGACATTCAAAGAAAAATGCCCCTACCAGCTAGTCGAAGGCCCAAACAATTCGGTGTTGACGCAGATTCACGACAGAACCTACACTATTCCAGAAATCGGCTCGTTCGTGCTTAAACAGATGAAGTCCATAGCCGAGAATTACCTTGGTGAAGCTGTAAACAAAGCTGTCATAACCGTTCCGGCTAACTTCAACGATCAGCAGCGCAACGCGACCAAACAGGCCGGAGAGCTGGCCGGGCTGGAAGTGGTGAAAATAATCAATGAGCCCACAGCGGCGGCGTTGTCTTATGGCTTCGGAAAATCCTACGAACAGAAAATAGCAGTTTACGACTTCGGCGGCGGAACTTTCGACATCAGCGTTCTGCAACTTCAGGACGACCTTTTCGAGGTAATATCCACTGCCGGCGACACTTTCCTGGGCGGTGACGACATCGGCCATCTGATAGTCCAGATGATCGTCAATTCGTACAAACGCAACTTCAAAGTAGAAATAGACAAAGACCCCATCGCCATGTTGCGTGTGCAGTATGAAGCCGAGCGAGCCAAGCAGATTCTGTCTTCGGAAGACAGCGTGAATATACAGATTCCGTCGCTTGTTTCCGGCCCGGACGGAATGATCGACCTCAATGTTGCACTCAACCGTACGAACTTCGAAAAAATCTCAACCGAACTCATCAAAAAATCCTTTGTAATCTGCGACGAAGCCATGCGTCTGGCGAAACTGCATCCATCAGAAATCGAAAACGTAATTCTGGTTGGTGGAACAACCATGATTCCGCTGGTGCGCAGCATGGTTGAAGAGTATTTCGGACGCAAGCCTTTCTGGGGAGTAAACCCCGAAGAAGTGGTGGCGCTGGGAGCGGCCATCGAAGGCGCGATTCTGGCTGGAGAGCATCGCAAATCCGGGCGCGAGGCGGTGCTGCTGGATGTAACTTCGCTTTCGCTGGGCATAGCTACAGTGGGTGGGCGCGTTGAACGCATCATCGAGCGCAACACGCCCATTCCGGTTGAGCGCACCCGCATGTTTACAACATCTCGCGATTCACAGGAAAAAGTACATATCCGCATCTATCAGGGCGAATCCGACACCGAAGACGAAAACGAACTGATGGGAGAGCTTGAGCTTTCGGGACTTAACCCCAACGCCAGACGCGGAGAAGCTCAGATCGCCGTAACTTTCGAAATCGACACCAACGGCATAGTGCAGGTAAACGCCATCGACAAGGTAACCGGACTCAAGGCCGCCGCCGAAATCGACCTGGCCGGAGAAGCGCCGATGCCGACAGGCTTCAGTGACAAAAATCTGCCCGGAGCCGTATAAGAACAACAGCTGGCTGCAATGAAAAATATTCTTGTTATCGACTGCGAGGAAGGCCGCAGGGACTTCTTCAGAAAAATCACCGGGGACGAATTCAAAGTATTTCTGGCGAAAAACGCCGGACAGGGAATGGGCGGTTTCACAAAATTGAAGCCGCCCATTGTTATTCTGCACAGCCAGTCCGACGGACAACAGCTGGCCGCCGATATCCGCAACCTTGAGGGCGGTCGCGACTGCTGCATCGTCATTCTGGGAGGAGAAGCAACGCCAGACGTTAAGACGCATGTACTGCCATGGCCTGTCGAAGCTGAAAAACTCAAGGAAAGCCTGCGGAATATATGCAGAAAATCCACAGATACCCCGGAGGAAAAAACGTCGGGAAAAGAAGAAACCACGCCGGATTTAAACCTTGAATTTTCTACGGCGCTGGCGCTTTTTTCAGAACTCGGCCCGACCGACATCGAATATATCGGCATGGAAAGGCTGGTTTTCGTAAAAAAACAGTATGAGAACCTGGAACATCTCGATTATTATCAGGTTCTTGGTGTTCCTGCCGACGAAAACCCGGCGCTGATTAAACGCAGTTATTTTGCGCTGGCCCGCAGTTACCATCCCGACCATTTCGCCTCCGTCGCTCAGGGAAATTTCCGGCAGGCCGCCGGGCAGATTTTCAGGCGCATGACTGAAGCATATCAGATTTTAATGAACGCCGAGAAGCGTGCAGAATACGACAGGCGAATCTCTAAAGACCGCAATGGCGAAACTTTACGTTTCTCGACCGGAGAACGGGAACAGAAAGGACCTAAAGTCCGTGACCGCGAAATAGAGAATCCCCAGGCCCGCAAATTCTACAATCTGGCGCAGTCGGCCATTCGTGACGGAGATTATGCGGCGGCAAAAATGAACCTGAAACTGGCCGCTCAGATGGCCGGGGAACATCCGCTCATAAAAAAATCGCAGGAGGAAATAGACTTACTCTTGCAAAAATAGATTCTTGTCTACATAATGTTGCCGTTTATTCTGACGGTTCCGATCTTGAACAATCAATTCGACCTGAGAGTCAAGCAGTGCCAAACAACAGTACCAAGCTTTTTGTCACAGGTTCCGAAGTAATCGCCAAAGCAGCCATAGACGCAGGCTGCAACTTCTTCGCAGGTTATCCCATAACGCCGGCTTCCGGCATTCTGAAGTCCATGCTTCAGATGCTACCGGGAGTTCATGGTGTCGGAATACAGGGCGAAGACGAGATTACTTCAATCGGTTTCTGCCTGGGCGCGTCGGCTGCGGGCATGAAGGTTCTGACGGCCACATCTGGCCCCGGAATCTCTTTGTATTCCGAGAACATCGGCTTCGGTCTTATGGCCGAAATTCCGATGGTAATCGTAAACGTGCAGCGCATGGGTCCGGCCACCGGCGGCGCAACCACCAGCACCGAAGGCGACATCATGTTCATGCGCTGGGTTACATCCGGCGGCTATCCGATGATAGTTCTGGTGCCCACTACGCTTGAAGAAGCCTATACGCTGACGGTCGAAGCCTTCAACTTGGCGGAGCGTCTGCGCACTGTTGTAATTCTGGCAACCAATAAAGACCTGGCCATGTGCAACGATACCATCGACCCGTCGGAACTGCATATGCCGCCGCTGGTCGAGAGAAAACAGGCCAGCCCGGACACGGAAAAATATCTGCCGTACTTCTACGAGAAACTTTCCGACATCCCTGATTTCGCTGCGCTGGGCGGAAGTATTCTTTCGCGCTTCAACACGTCCACGCATGGCAAAAACGGTTATCTGGTGAAAAAACCGGCAATCGTAAACGACTCGCTCATGCATCTGGTGGAAAAAATACACGCAAACCAGGATGAAATCGACCGTGTCGGAGCCGACATCGACGAAGGCGCGGAAACAATAATCATCGCCTACGGTCAGCCGGCCCGCAGCGCGCGCGACACCATAGCTCATGCAAGAGCCGGAGGCCGCAAACTCTCGCTGCTTACTGTTTATTCAGTATGGCCGCTGCCGGAAAAGAAACTCAGACAATACGCCGCCGGACACAAGCGAATTGTCATACCCGAACAGAATCTGGGTCAGTACGCCATCGAAATAGAGCGGCTTTTCCCCGACATGGAAGTCCGCCGCATCAATCGTATCGACGGCAAACAGATCACACCCGATCAGATAGAGGAACGGTGCTTCTGATGGAAGAAAAAGCCATTCAATACGTAGACCCGGCTAAAAAGCCCTATCCTTTCTGCCCCGGCTGTTCACACAGCCTCATACTGGACGCAATCGACCGTTCGCTGCAAATAAACAGAGCCGATCCCAAAAGAACGCTGCTGGTGTCCGATATAGGCTGCATCGGCATGTCGGACCGTTTTTTCGACGTTCACACGCTGCACGGACTGCACGGACGCTCGTTCACTTACGCCTCCGGCGCAAAACTGGCCGATCCCGATCTGAATGTTTTCGTTCTGGTGGGAGACGGCGGCGTCGGCATCGGCGGTAATCATCTAATACATGCTGCACGCCGCAACATCGGAATAACGGTGATTGTCTTCAACAATTACAACTTCGGAATGACAGGCGGACAGCACAGCGCCACCACGCCGCTAAAAGGCATCACCAGCACCACACCGGAAGGCAACATCGACAATCCGCTGGACGTGGCCTCACTGGCCAAAGCCACCGGGGCGACGTTCGTTGCACGCGTTACGGCGTTCGACCGCGACCTGGATCGGATAATCGCCGAAGGCATGCGCCACAAAGGATTTGCGCTCATAGAAGTTCTCGAACTCTGTACAGCCTATTATTCGCCGCGCAACGATTTCAAGAAATCGGAACTGGAAGCGAAAATTCAGGAACTGCCCGGAGCTTCAGGGGTGCTGCAGAATATCGAAAAGCCGGAATACTCGCAGCGCCTGCGCGACTTTTTCACGCCTGAAAAGCAGAGTTTCGAGTTCAAGGGCATCGAAAAAATGTTCGAGCACAACCTGCCCGGAAACGAATACGACCTGATACTGGCCGGTTCCGCCGGAATGAAAATCGTCACCGCCGCCGCCAACCTGGGCAAC
>JAKQSH010000152.1 GCA_029570245.1 Deltaproteobacteria bacterium
TTTCCGGTGTGGCCGTCAGCCAGTTTTTGCCGTCGCAGGAACCGGATGCGCGTTATTTCCCAAGTCGTAATCAATGGATAGCGTATTTTTCAGACAGCGTTGTTATTGTGGAAGGCGAATTGAATTCGGGTGCGCGTTATACTGCTGAGGCTGCCTTGAAGCACAGCAGAAACCTTTATGCCGTTCCCGGACATATCGACAATCCTCTGGCGGCGCTTCCCAACAGGCTTCTATCGGAGGGGGCAAAGCTGCTCAGCGACGCTTCTATTCCTTTCGGTGGCGGCATTCCGGCTCAATCGGACCTGTTCAGCGGAATAACCGCCGGGAAGCGCACAGAAGAAAAAGTTTCCTTATCTCCGAGTTTTGATGTAAATAGTCTCGGACTGTCGGAACTGGCGCTGGCCGTTTATGAAAAGATCGGGGCAGGGGAGGCGGGAGCCGATGAGTTGCACAGAGCGATATCGGCATCGTTGCCCGATCTTAATCAGGCTTTGCTGGAACTTGAGCTTGCAGAAATAATCAGACAGGAAGCCGGTCGCCGCTACAGGCGCGTTTGAGCTTCCTTCTTATCTGTTACAGGAGCGTATTTATGGCGAAATCACTTGTTATTGTTGAGTCCCCGACCAAGGCCAAAACCATAGGCCGCTATCTCGGCAAAAATTATCAGCTTATTGCAACCGTCGGACATATTAAAGATTTGCCGAAGAAAAGCCTGGGTGTTGAGATCGAGGACGATTTCTCCGCAAAATACGAAACAATACGCGGAAAAGGAAAAATAATCCGCGATATCAAAAAGGCCGCAGGCGAAGCCGATCAGGTTTTTCTCGCCCCCGACCCTGACCGCGAGGGAGAAGCCATCGCCTGGCACATCGCCGAAGAAATAAAGAAAAAAAACGGCAAGGTGGCGCGCATTATTTTTCACGAAATCACCAAGAAGGCCATTGTTGAGGCATTGAAACATCCGCAGGAACTCAACCTGCCCAAATACGAGTCGCAGCAGGCCCGCCGCATTCTTGACCGTCTGGTTGGTTATCAGATCAGCCCTATACTGTGGAAAAAAGTCCGGCGCGGTCTTTCCGCCGGTCGAGTACAGTCGGTGGCGGTAAAAATAATCTGCGAACGCGAAAAAGAAATCCGCCAGTTCGTCAGTGAAGAATACTGGAGTTTTCAGGCCGAGCTTGAAGGCTCCAGAAAGCCTGTTTTCATCGCTAAACTGGCCAGAACGGAAGGCGGCAAGAGCAGCGTTTCCAATAAAGAAGAAGCCGACGGTATTCTTGACGAACTCAAAAACGGCACTTTCAAACTGGTTGGAATAGATCGCAAAGAACGCCGCCGTTACGCCACACCGCCTTTCATTACATCCAAACTTCAGCAGGAAGCGGCATACAAGCTGAAATATTCGCCTAAAAAGACCATGGTTCTTGCCCAGCAGCTTTATGAAGGAATAGAGCTGGGAGATAAGGGTGAGCAGGGTTTGATTACTTATATGCGTACCGATTCGACACGCGTTTCCGAAGATGCGCTGGCGTCTGTGCGCGGGCTCATAGAAAGCAAATACGGCAAGGATTATCTGCCGGAAAAGCCGAATTATTTCAAAAACCGCAAAAGTTCGCAGGATGCCCACGAAGCAATAAGACCGACTTCCATGGACTTTGCGCCCGAAGTCGTCAAACCGTTCTTAAGCAGCGATCAGTACAAGCTTTATCGCCTTATATGGAACCGCTTCATTGCGTCACAGATGACGCCTGCCGTTTATGACGTCACCACCTTCGAAATTGAATGCGGTCGCCATACTTTCACGGCCTCCGGCTCCATTACGAAATTCAAAGGATTCACCGTGGTTTACACCGAAGGTACGGAAGGCGCCGACAAGAAGGAAGATCAGTTGCCGGAGCTTGAGCAGGGCGAAATACTGAAGCTGCTTAACCTCGAATCGAAGCAGAATTTCACTCAGCCGCCTTCTCGATTCTCGGAAGCCACACTGGTTAAGGAACTGGAGGAAAACGGCGTCGGGCGTCCCTCGACCTATGCAACTATTCTTTCCACCATTCAGGATAAGGAATACGTCGCCAGAAAAGACGGTAACTTTGTTCCTACCGAACTCGG
>JAKQSH010000170.1 GCA_029570245.1 Deltaproteobacteria bacterium
TTCCGAAGGTCCGGCGAATAAAAAAGCCCGCTGTTTTTTCAGCGGGCTTTTTGCTGTCCGATAGATTTTATCTGGAATCAGGCGTGTTTCTGACGTCTGAAAAGATTGCGGAAAATCAGCAGTCCGGCAGGTGTAAGCAGCGCCATTGTGCCGATCCAGAACCAGATCATGTAATGCTGCGGATAGCTCGCCATGGCCTTTCCGGCTGCATCGACCGGCACATACCAGTCAAGCAGAACACCCGACATCGGGCCGACGAAGAATTTTGCAAAGAACCAGGGCAGAACCGACAGGGCGATGTAGGTTCCTTCTTTGCCTTCCGGGGCGATTTCTGCCGTAAACTGCATCAGGCGCGGCGACCAGATTGATTCGCCGACGGTGAAAACGGTGATGAAGACGATCAGCGGCCAGTATTCGGGCGCTGGCGGAGTGAGCGCCAGCGCTTCCATGTTTTCGGCCAGTCCGAGCCACTTTATGAATATCATTTCTCCCAGTATGGAGTTCGTAAGACCTTCAAAATAATGGCTGGGAATGGCGGCGATAAAACAGGAGCCTGCCGAAATGGTGGAACCGACAATCATCATTTTGTAGGAGCTGATCTTCTTGGTGAAATAGGCCACGATGGGAACGAAATAAACGATCAGTACCGGGTTCAGAACTCCATATATGGAGCCGATTTTAGCGCCTTCACCCAGGATGCGTATTCCGTATTTGGGGAATGTGTAATGGAAATGGAAGAATATGAAACGGACGCAGATCGTCAGCGCCAGCATGCCGATGAATATCCAGAAGTATTTTTCTCTTACGACTGAAGAAATAAGCTTGCCAGTGTCGATTGCCGCCTTCTGTACTGCGACGAGGCCGCTTCCTCTCGATGGGATCGGCTCTATCTTGACGCCTTCTTCTGTCATTTTTACGCCGTCGCGGATGAGGAGAACGATGAAGAAGCTGACCAGCGTGAAGCAGAATCCGAAAACGAAGAACAGCTGATATGTGGAGAAATGCATTCCGAAGAGATCGGTGCCGAAATTCTCGTTGATGATTTTTCCGGCTGCATCTTTCTCAACAAACACTGTACGCAGAAAGTCGAAGAACCAGCCGCCGATGGCGTATGCGATGTTCATAACCACATAAAAAAGTCCGAAGCCCAGTGCTGCGCCCTCTTTTGTTGTGAAGCGTTTGAGTGCGACAGACACCAGCGGTCCGACGATTGCAAAACCGATAGCCAGAGGCACGAAACCCAATATGAATATGAGAACCGGATTGGTCATCCATGCCATGAAGAAGCGCGAGATCAGCAGAAAGAAAATGCTCAGAAACAGTGTTTTCTTGATGCCTATTGTGTCCACCAGCGCACCGGCCACCATTGCCATTACCGAAAGCATCATCGACCACGCCGAAATGTAGCCGCCGGCGGCGATGTCTCCAAGCCCGCAGTCTTTGGAGAGCCACAGAATCAGCGCCATGTTCATGGCGGCATAAGCCGAGTATTCGATTACCTTGTACACAAACAGGAACCACATGTCGCGCGGCGAGTCCCGCAGGCCCTTAAGATAGCTCCAGATGATGAAC
>JAKQSH010000173.1 GCA_029570245.1 Deltaproteobacteria bacterium
GAAAAGCGGCCCCGTCACCGCGTCGTACATGAAACGCAGACCGGCTTCCAGATTTTCGGACGGCAGTGTGAAATAATACATGACCACTTCGGTTGAAGTTCCGCCGTTGAACGACATGCCCAGTTCGCGCACGCGATTCAGATAGGCTTCCTGATTGGGAATGGCGCGGTTGCCCTTGAAGAACATATGCTCGTATAGATGTGAAAGTCCGTCGTATTCTTCGTCTTCAACGAAGGCCCCGGCGCGAACGGCGATTACTATCGTAACCAGCGGAACCCTGTCGTTTTCTGCAAGCATCAGCGTAAGACCGTTGTCAAGCGTTTCGACTTTCAGTGCGTCCAGATCGGTCTTGAGCTGGTCTATCGGACGGGGCGCTCCTGTGATGCCGCTGGTGGCACAGCCAGCCAGAAAAGCAAGCGACAGCGCCGCAATGAAACAGATCGGAAAATTAATAAGAGATTTTTTCTGCCGCATTTATTTTCCTTCCGGTAAAAGATGCAGAAAACGGCTTCTTCAAGGTCAGTAAGATTAACAAAGCGTAGACATGGCGGTCAACACGCGAAACAACGCTTCATTCACTGTGAAACATGAAATCGTTCGCTGTTATTCCGCTACGACCGAAAAAATGCACCGTAAAATCTCAGTGGGGTCGCATGAAAAAGCGCTTGAGTTCATAATTCACTCAAGATTTTCAACGTCCTGCGCTGAGCACCCTTCGGGAGCAATATGCGGGTTGCAGCGGCTGGGCGAGCCGTCAGGAATATCGAAGCTGTAGTTGTAATATTCATTCTCCACCGGCCAGTCGGTGCTGAGCATCTGCGCCGCCGAAGCCAGCGCGGCTTCCATGCGCGACGTGTCTTCATTTTCGGCTTCGTAGCTTTCCGAATCGGTGCGGGTGCGCACGAAGAACCCGGCCTGTACAAATTGCAGAATGCGTTCGGCCCCATCAACGGGGTCGTCGATGTTGACGAAAGCACCTATGGGAGAATCAAGCTCCTTGTCGGAGCGCGGGAACATTACGCGCCCTTCGGCGTTGGGATGACCGTCAAGATAGGTATCGCGGTAAACATCCGAATCGAAGTAGAAGAAAATCGCCTTGTCGCGTCCGGCGCGCATGGTGGGCCAGCCGTCGCTTGCAATGGCTTCGCGCAGGGTGGCGTGCGAACCGCGCACGTCGTCGGGACGGATAAGTCTATCCTGCGGCCAGACCGAAAGAATAAGCTCGTCCAGTTCGTCAGAACGCGAATCCATTTTAAGCGGCGAAGCGTCGTCTTTGGGTTCGATGAAAATAAACAGTACATGGTGGCCGGGATGAGCATCCGACCAGTTCTTCAGCAGCATCAGACAATCGTAGAGAAGATCGCAGGTGCTCTCAGGGTCGCCGTAAACGCTGTGATAAACCCTGAAGCCGAGTTCCTCATCGTAATGCACGTCCAGTTCGAACTGCCTGACGCCCTGCTCTGCCGCCTGCACATCCAGCGGCGCCAGATCACCGCCGAAGAATGGCCTGGGCGTTTCTTCATAGTAATGATAACTGTTGTGAGTGCCTTTTACCTGAATCTGGTTGATGCGCAGCGTGTCGTCCAGCGGATAGTCGGGGTAGAGCGCCTGTTCTGTGTTTTCGGAAGTATCGGCGTCGCCTTCGATTGAATCGTCCGCTTCATCCTCGCTTTCCAGAGAATTTTCATCAGAATCGAATTCCGCATCGCCATCGCTCTGATTGTCGGACGAATCTTCAGAACAGGCACAGACGAACACTGTTAAGGCGATTAAAAAAATTCCGGCTCCAATCTTCATGCTCCACCCTCCCTGTATTTCAATCTCTTATAGTACGCACAACCCTGAACCCGACTTCGTGCATTGTTTCGTTCGGGTCATAATGCAGGCGAGCCGCCGAACGGCACCAGCGCGCCAGGCTGACCCATGAACCGCCGCGCCAGACGCGTTCCTCACCGTGTGCCGGCCCCTGCGGATCGACTGCGGCTTTGGTGTCGTATGGCCCGTACCAGTCCTGCACCCATTCGCCGACATTGCCCGGCATGTCGTAAAGCCCCCATGCGTTGGGGAGCTTGAGCGCCACAGGTTGAGGACCGCAACGTTTGCCGGGCGCCGGGCGCTCGAACCAGCCCGAACAGTCGGCGGCACCTTCGTATGCTGCGTCGCTATTGCCTGAATACCAGGCTGCTCCATCCAGCGCAGGCGCGTTGCTGACGCCCTTGAATTCCACCGGCCCGCTGAATATCGCAGTTGTGCTTCCGGCCCGCGCTGCGTATTCCCATTCGGCTTCCGTCGGCAGACGGTAGCCGTTGCAGTTTTCCATGCGCCTGACCATTTTTCCGCGCCTCAGATAGCAGGGCGACAGTTTTTCGGAAAGGCTGAGGCGATTGCAGAATTCCACGGCGTCAAACCAGCTGACGCGTTCGACCGGGCAATTCTGCCCGCAATTGCGCGCATCCGAGGGTTCGCTGTTCATCAGACGCTTCCACTGCGACTGCGTGACTTCCGTGTTCGCCATGTAAAACGGACGGGAAATTTTCACACTGTGCTGAAATTCACCCGCCTCGCGTCCGTCTTCGCTTTCCGGAGAACCCATGACAAAAGTCCCTGCAGGTATCAGCATCAGTCGCATTCCAAGAGAGTTGGAAATTTCTTTCGCCGCCACGCCGTCTGATTTCTTCATTCTGCGCCGGGCTTTGGATTCTGTTTTCTCGTTTCCGACTGCCGGTTTTTCTGTCCGCGGTCGGGCATCCGCGTCCTGAACGATACAAGCCACCCAAAACAGCGCACATATCGCGACAATAGACACTACATAAGAAAGATGTCTGCTGAACATCAGATTTCCCCATGTAAACCGTTGAAAACACGGAAGAATAATCAGGATGCCACACAACTGCGGCGGAGAGAAGAAATAAAATCTGCGGCTTTACTGCGGCGTAAGAAAGTTCGCGCCGGTTTCGATGAATTCACGCAGGCTTTTTTTCTTTTCTTCCGATACGTCCAGAAATTCAACAGCCATGCCCTTCTGCTCGCGATTCATACTGTTGACTACCCGTACAACGCGCGCCTCAAGCGGGAATTCCTCTTTTGTTTCCGGGTGGATAAGTACGATATCCAGGTCTTCGCCATGCTCTTTGAGCAGCGGTGTTTTCAGAAACATGCCGCCGGTTGAAATGTCATGCGTGTAGAAATCGCGCATGCGCTCGCGGTCGCGCAGACGCACCAGAAAAGAAGTGCGGATGCGCGGAGCATGGCGGCGGATTGGAACTTCCGGAGCATCATGGAGTTCAGGCTTGTCTTCCTCGGATGTTTCAAGCGGCTTGAGCTGTGCCGCCTTGATTTTGACGCCGTTTTCAAGACTCAAGCAGAATCTGTCCCATATTTCCTTGGCATCGCTTGGGATAGAGAAGAATTTTATGCCCATACCCGGCCCCTGTTTGCTACGGTCTTCGGGATAGGCCACATATGACACCGAACCCATTACCTCAACAACTGCCCCACCGGGGAGTTTGAAAAGCAGCTTCACCAGCTGGCGCTCGGAAGCGGGATTATCGGTGCGCAGAAACGCGCCGTGACGGCTTATGTCATTCGTCAGCATTTCAGTATTGCCGTGACGGGAAACAAGTTCGACCGGGATACTCACTTCATAACGCCGGAAACGGCGCTTTTCGGAAAAACTCTGCATTTTCAGTGTTCCTTGACGCTACAGACTACTGATACACTGAATATCAGAAGTTCCGCCGCCTTGTCAAATGCAGTAACAACGCCTGCCCGGTCGGCATGTCGGCGTTACGTTTCTTGTACTTTAAACTTTATAGCGGCTTTTGTGTCCGTATGTAATGCAGGCTTGACACCGGAAAGACTTCGTGAAAACATAAACACCGATAAATACAGAATAATTTGGGTCTGATTTTTGGTACATCTTATGCAGTATATTTTTTCGTTGCGCAAAACAAGGGAGGAGACCCGGCATGAAAAAGCTAAATCTACTGATTATGTCCTTTCTGCTCATCATGGCGATGTCTGCCCTGAGCGCCTGTCTTGAATCTACTGTAAATGACGGCAGCGAAGGTGAAGGTGAAGGTGAAGGTGAGG
>JAKQSH010000196.1 GCA_029570245.1 Deltaproteobacteria bacterium
GACAAGATCGGCGCGGCATTCCGTCGTGTAACCGAAGAAGACCCCTCCCTTAAATTCTATCGTGAAGAGCAGACCAAAGAGTTCCTCTTTGCCGGTCTTGGACAGACTCACATCGACGTTACTCTTGAGAAGATCAAGCGGAAATTCAAGCTCGAAGTCGATCTGCGCGAGCCCAAAATTCCGTATCGCGAAACCATTCGCGGCAGTGCCGATGTTCAGGGCAAATACAAAAAGCAGACCGGTGGACGCGGCCAGTATGGCGACTGCCACATGAGAGTTTCACCTCTTCCGCGCGGCGAAGGCTTCAAGTTCGTCAACTCGGTAGTCGGCGGTGTCATTCCCAAACAGTACATTCCCGCCATCGAAAAGGGTGTTGTCGAAGCCATGGAGCATGGCGAACTTACAGGCAACCCGGTTCAGGACGTGCAGGTTGATGTTTACTTCGGCTCGTACCATGCGGTCGACTCATCCGAAATGGCGTTCAAAATGGCCGGTTCAATGGCATGGAAGAAAGCTATGACAGAATCTTCGCCGATATTGCTTGAGCCGGTTTACAAGGTCAGAATATATGTCCCGTCCGATTTCGTGGGCGGCATGTACGGTAACGTGTCTTCCAGACGCGGCCGCGTGCTGGGCAGCGACAATATGGGTCGTCTCGAAGTCGTCAACGCCGAAATCCCGCTGGCCGAGCTGCACGGGCTTTCGCCGGACCTGCGCGCCATGACCGGCGATCGCGGCTTCTTCGAAGCAGAGTTCCTGCGCTACGAAGAAGTGCCGAGCAACATCGTCGAAAAGGTCGTCGAAGCCTACAAGAAGACACAGGAAGAAGAAGCCAAAGAATAAATCTGCGGCTCATGCTCATAAACAAAAAAGGCCGGGAGAAATCCCGGCCTTTTTTTGTGTTTAATCGAATAAGTTATAGCCTCTCCGGCAACCCGGCGAATTTGATTCCATGTCCTGACGAAAACAAAAACACTTTGACGCAACAGTCGAGGCAGTGTTAAAACCTGAGATCTGATTTCTGAATTACAGGCGGAGCATTTGCGTGAGCTTTTCCGATCCAGACAGCATTAAAGTTATTCTGGCTACCGATTGCGGCAGCACCACCACCAAGGCAATTCTTTTCGAGAAAGTAGGGAATGAATACCGCCAGACCTTCCGGGGCGAAGCGCCGACGACGGTTGAAGCTCCGTTCGAAGACGTAACGCGCGGAGTCCTGAATGCCGCTCAGGAAGTCGAAGAGCTTTCGGGTCGAAAAATACTGGACGACAAAGGCGGTTTTATCAAGCCCGCGCGGGGTAAGGACGGCATCGACGTTTACATTTCGACCAGTTCCGCCGGCGGCGGACTGCAGATGATGGTGGCTGGCGTCGTGCGGCGCATGACTGCCGAGTCTGCCGAGCGCGCCGCGCTGGGTGCCGGTTCTATCGTTATGGATACCATCGCTTCAAACGACCGCCGCCCGCCGCATCAGCAGATACAGCGCATTCGCCAGCTGCGCCCCGACATGATTCTGCTTTCCGGCGGTGTTGACGGCGGTGCACGTTCGCATGTGGTCGAGCTTGCCGAACTTGTGGCCGCCGCCGATCCGAAACCCCGCCTGGGGGCAGGCTGCCGATTGCCGGTTATTTACGCCGGAAACAAGGACGTTCAGGAGGAGGTCAGGCGCATTCTGGCAGATAAAACCGATCTCGATCTGGTGGACAATCTGCGGCCTACGCTTGAACACGAGAATCTCGGTCCGGCTCGCGACCGCATACACGATCTTTTCATGGAACACGTCATGCAACAGGCTCCGGGTTATCGCAAACTTATGAGCTGGACGGATGTTCCGATAATACCGACTCCCGGTGCGGTCGGACTGATAATTCAGAATGTGGCGGAACGCAAAGGGCTGAATGTCGTCGGTGTTGATATCGGCGGAGCCACGACCGATGTTTTTTCCGTTTTCGACGGCGTTTTCAACCGCACCGTTTCGGCCAATCTGGGTATGAGCTATTCCGTCTCTAATGTCGTAAAAGAAGCCGGTCTCGAAAACGTGCTGCGCTGGGTGCCTTTCGAAATTGAAGAAAGGCCGCTGCGTAACGCCATAAAAAACAAAATGATCCGCCCGACAACGATTCCGCAGTCGTTGAGCGACCTTATCATCGAACAGGCCATTGCCCGCGAGGCTCTGCGTCTGGCGTTTATCCAGCACCGCGACTTTGCAACTACTCTCAGCGGAGTACAGCAGGAGCGCAGCATATCAGACGCTTTCGAGCAGAGTGCAGGCGGCGCCAGTATTGTAAGCATGCAGAAACTCGATCTGCTGGTCGGTTCCGGCGGAGTGCTGTCTCACGCTCCTTCGCGGCGTCAGACCGCATTGATGCTTTTAGATGCCTTTCAGCCGGAAGGCTTTACCACTCTGGCGGTGGACTCC
This sequence comes from Deltaproteobacteria bacterium, assembly GCA_029570245.1. Taxonomy (GTDB): domain Bacteria; phylum Myxococcota_A; class SURF-8; order SURF-8; family SURF-8; genus JAKQSH01. The sequence goes on from JAKQSH010000196.1 coordinate 2,420, forward strand.
ATTTTTATGATGCCGCATCTGGGGGTGCTTTCGGCGCTGCATCCGCAGGCCGCCGCCGAGATATTTGAGAAAGACTGCATGATTTATCTGGGCGACAGTATCTGTCCCGTTGGAAATGCG
>JAKQSH010000202.1 GCA_029570245.1 Deltaproteobacteria bacterium
GTGCATGCAGACGGCAGCAGTCGCCCGCAAAGCATTCTGCGGGAAGATCACCCTTTGTATTACTCAACAATTGAGGCGTTTCAAAGTCTTACCGGTATTCCGATGCTTGTCAACACCAGCTTCAACCGTGGCGGCGAACCCATAGTCTGCACTCCGGCTCAGGCTTTTCTGTCTTTTGCCCGCATGGGCGCCGATGCACTGGTGCTGGAAGACTGGCTTGTCACCAGAGGTAATCTTCGCTGAGCCTGCTTGCCTCCGGCAAGGATGACCTTATATTATGCGAAGGTTTTTATGTATGCCGTTACGTTGGCGGTCTTGGGAGTATGAATGCTTGTAAGATATATATTCTTAGCGGTAATAACACTGATTTTTGCGCTTCTGACTGTCTATGTCGGGCGCGGTCTGATATCCAGGTCAGCGCCTCCGCGCAAATGGAGACTCCGTTTGTGGGCGCTTCTGCTGGGGGCGATCTTCGTTCAGTATTTCGGTATGGCAGGGCACCATATTTTCCCGGAGTCAGAAGGATCGGACTGGATGATATGGTCCTCCTGGCTGGGGTTTGTACTGATGGGATTTTTCGCTCTGATATTTCTGATGCTTGTATTCAGAGATGTTTTGCGTCTGATCTGGTTTGTCATAAATAAAGTCAGGAAAATTTCCGGCGGATTTGTCAATCGTTCTGCGGAGCGGCAGATTGCACCATCCGACCCGTCCCGTCGGCAGTTTCTGGCGCGCGGGAGCAGCCTTGGCATTGTCGGTCTGTCCGGCGGTCTGACACTGCTTGGCGCCGGTGAGGCTCTGGGGGATGCGAAGATCGAAAAAGTTAATGTGGCGCTGAAGAATCTTCCGCAGGATTTCGAAGGGTTTCGGATCGTACAGCTCAGCGATCTGCATGTAGGACCGACGCTGAAACGCGATTTTGTGGAGATGGCGGTAAAGCGCAGCATGAGTCTGAAGCCGGATATGATAGTAATTACCGGCGATCTGGCGGATGGGCGGGTGAGTTCTCTTAAAAACGATGTGGCCCCGCTGGCCGATCTGGAGGCTCCGTCGGGTAAATATTTTGTTATGGGCAATCACGATTATTTTTATGAACCGGAAGTCTGGCTTGAAGAAATCGAGCGTCTGGGATTTAAAGCGCTTCTGAACGAAGGTGTTTTTGTGCGAAGAAATTCCTCGCGGCTTTTTGTCGCGGGTGTTAACGATTATGACGCCGACAAATTTCACCCTGACGCCGTTCACGATCCCCTGCGGGCCTCCGCCGGGGCCGCATCGGACGATGTTAAAATACTGCTGGCCCACCAGCCGCGTTCGTGCTTCAAAGCCGCCGAAGCCGGATTCGACCTGCAATTATCGGGGCATACGCACGGCGGACAGTTTTTTCCCTGGAAATATCTGGTTTACCTGCAGCAGCCATACCTTGACGGTCTGAACAGATACAAAAATCTTCAAGTTTACACCAATCGTGGAACCGGATACTGGGGGCCTCCTCTGCGTCTGGCCGTTCCCGCCGAAATAAGCGAAATCACCGTAACGAAAGCCGTCTGATACAGTCTTAAAACCAGGAGAACTTTAAAAGGCTCCATTGCGGTACAATATTGTTCACTGGAATGTCATTTTTCGTCCCTGGCTGTGGCGTATATCTTCATTTTGTGTTTAGATGAAAAACCGGATTGAAAATCATATTGACGCTGACCGCTTATTGCTGGCCATGAGGAAAAACATGAATAGATGTTTTCTTTTTTCTATTGCGACGTTTCTGTTGGTGTTCTGTCTGTTCGCCTGTTCCGCTACAGAAGGCAGGCCGGAGCAGAGTGAGAAGGCTGACGCCGTTGCAGATGGCGACACGCAGCCCGGCGATGCCGACAACGGTGCGAATAAAGTCGGTCGATCAAGCGATATTCGTGCAGAAGGTCTGCCCACCCCGGTTCGTGTTATGAAGCTTGAAAAGCATGAAGTCGTAAGCTCGGTGAGTGTGAACGGTTCTGTTGCGTCAAACCATGACGTAAGTGTGCTGTCGGAAACCGCCGGGCGAGTGGTGCAGGACAACATGGTGCTGGGTAAAAGCTTCCGCAGCGGAGAGATTCTTTTGTCGGTCGATCCTGAGCCATATCAGATTCAGGTTCAGACTGCCGAAGGAAATTTCGAAACTGCAAATGCCGCCGCCGGTAATGCCGAACGAGAGTTCAACCGCATGAAAACTCTGCACGAATCCGGGGATGTCACCGACTCTCAGTTCGATCAGGTGCGCACAGCTTACGAAAACGCCCAGGCCGCCGTAAAAATCGCTGAGGCCGGATTAAAACAGGCCAGACGCGCTCTGCGTCTGTCTTCAGTGCGCGCTCCGTTCAACGGGATTGTGGCTGCTCGTCTGGCAAAACTCGGAGACACAATAGCTCAGGGCAGCCTGGTGGCGCAACTGGTCGATTCCGACAGCATAAAAATCGAAGTCGGTGTCGGTGAAGATTACATCGGCTGGCTTGAAGTCGGTCACAAGGCGCTGGTACGCTTCCCGACTCTGAAAATAGACGCTATTCCCGCCTCCGTCTCGGCTTTTGGGGTAAAAGCCCTGCAACCCACCATGACTTATCCGGTAGAACTTGAACTCGAAAGCCGTCCGCCGGAATTGCGCGTTGGAATGATTGCAAGGGTTGACATGGAGATCGGAGAAAAAATCAACGCGCTTACCGTGCCTCTTGAAGTACTTATTGATCGTTTCGACAAGAAATACCTTTTTGTTGTGAAAGACGGTGTCGCCCATGAGCGTCAGGTCGCGCTGGGTCTGGAGGTCGGGCGCGACGTGGTTGTGACTTCGGGCGTGGATGACGGCGAAATAGTGGTTGTTTACGGGCAGGCCAATCTTAAAGACGGCGCAAACGTAACCGTAGTGGAGTAAATCATGGCATCTGTTCCTGCTTTCTTCGCCAGACAGCCGGTGCTGGTAAACATGATGATGCTGGTTGTCCTTGTTGCAGGCATAATCACCATGAACAACATGCCGGTTGAGAACAGCCCCAGTGTCGATATGGATTCTGCCGTAATCATAATCGGTTATCAGGGCGCGTCGCCGGAGGATGTCGAAAAGCTCATCACTCTGCCTGTGGAAGAGGCATTATCAACCCTGAAAGATGTCGATTACATAATCGGTACTTCACAGGAAGGCCGTTCTTCGTTTTTTGTGCAGTATGAAGCCGGAATAGAAAACTTCGATCAGGCTTTTCTGGACCTGAAAGCCGAAGTGGATAAAAAGAAGATAGAACTGCCGCAGGAAGCTCAGGACAGTCTCTTTTACCTGAAAATAGCTTCCGACGAAGTCTGGCCGGTGATTGATGTCGTTCTCGGCGGCGAGTATTCCGAAGCCGGAATCAGACAGATTTCGGATTCTTTGAAGGAAGAGCTGCTGAAAATAAGCGGAGTCAGCTCCGTTTCCGTTCGTGGAACGCGCACCCGTCAGATTTGGGTCGAGGCCGATCAGACCCGTCTGGCCGCTGCAGGAATTTCTCTGATGGAACTTTTTTCCGCAGTTCAGGCTGCAAACATCAATTTGCCGTCCGGCACTGTTGAAATGGGACGCGAAGAATTTCTTCTGCGTGCCATGGGAGAGGTAGACAACCCGGTTGACCTGGAAAACGTTATTCTGCGCAGTTCTGATAACGGCAGCAGCATCAAAATAAAAGATGTGGCAGATGTAAAGGATACCTTCGAGAAGGATACCGTAATAAGTCGTCTTGATGGAAACAAATCCGTAAGCCTTCAGATTTTTATGAAACGCGAGGCCTCTGTCGTTGACGTGGTCGATAAGGTTAAAAGGCTGGTAGAACGCTATAAATCCGAATTGCCGGACATTTCGGTTACAACCAGACACGACGCTTCGGAGGATGTGCGTGAAAGTATATCCGTTCTGACTTCAAACGCTCTCACCGGTCTGGTTCTGGTTATGCTGCTGATGACTTTTTTTGTCGGCGTGCGCGGTGCAATCCTGGCGATGATCGGCATTCCTTTCGCTTTCCTGACCGCATTTATTTTTCTAGGTGCAATCGACCAGACCATAAACACACTGTCTTTATTTGCCTTCATTCTCGTTTCAGGCATGCTGGTTGATGATGCCATCATTATTATTGAAAACGTTTACCGCAACATGGAAGAAGGCAAGCCGCCGCTGAAAGCCGCAATTGAAGGAACCGAACAGGTGATGTGGCCGGTGGTTGCGGCGGTGACGACAACTATTGCAGCTTTCATTCCACTGCTGCTTATTGAGGGCATGATCGGCAAGTTTCTTGTGGTTCTGCCTATTGTTGTTTCAATTGCCCTTCTTGGGTCATTGATTCAGGCTCTGGTGGTTCTGCCTTCGCATCTGGCCGATTTCGGTAAACTGCCAAAAAAGAGCGGTTCGCGCCTGAGCGACCGCTTTTATGCGAGGCTTATCAGCGTCTATCAGAAGCAATTGAAGTTTCTGCTGAAGTATCGTTACAGCGTGGTATTCGGCGTCCTGATAGTTACCGTGCTTGTAACCGTCGGAGCGGCTTCAATGCTGCGCATCGAGCTTTTTCCTCCCGAACCTCGCAAAACCGAGCGTCTGCTGGTGCGTCTGCCGACCGGGACAAAACTTGAGGAAACACGACGGGTCGTGGAAGAAATGGAAAGACGCATCAGGACTCTTCCTGCCAATGAAGTGGTTTCAATAAGCTCAATGGTTGGTATTGTTGTCGAAAACTACAACTGGACTCAAACAACCGAAGGCGCAATGGTAAATATAGAGCTTGGGCCGACCGACGAACGGCGCGACAACGACGCGATCAAGAATGATATCCGCAAGCTTATTGCCGATATGCCTGAAATAAAGAGCGCCTATTTCGGCGCAGGGCAGGGCGGGCCGCCGACCGGCTCTCCGGTTGAACTGCGGGTGCGCGGCGACAATCTGAACCGCATGCGCGAGCTGTCGGAAATGATAATGGACGATATGCGTCAGATAAAAGGCATAACAGATATTTCATCAGATCATCGAATCGGCAAAAAAGAACTGCGCTTCATTCCGGATCGGGCTAAAATGTCTGCATATGGAATAACAATGACCCAGCTCGCCACCATAATGAGGACGGCTGTGGAAGGAGTTGAAGCTACTGCCTTCCGTGATGATGCCGGAGACGAAATAAAGGTAATCGTCAAATACAAGGAAGAATTCCGCGACAGTCAGATCGAACTGGGCAACATGATTATTAACACCTCGCAAGGGTTGCGTGTGCCTCTCTCCGAGCTTGGTGAATTCAGCATCGAGCGCGGCGCAGCCTCAATCAACCGGCGTGACCGCATGCGCAACATAACCATTACAGCCAATGTCAACCGGGTGGACATCAACTCCGATGAAGCCAACCGGATCATTCGCAAGAAATACAAGGATTTCTCCACAAAATATCCCGGATATTCGTTGGATTTCGGCGGTGAGGCTGAGGAGCAGCAGAAATCTTTCACTTCACTTCTGCGTTCCTTCGTTGTAGCGCTGTTGCTGGTTTTCCTTATTCTGGGCACTCAGTTCAAGTCCTTCCTGCAGCCGCTTATTGTCATGTTCACTGTGCCTTTCTCGCTGTTGGGAGTTTCTCTTGGCCTTATTGTGATGAACCTGACATTTTCGCTGGTTGCGGGAATATCGGTGGTGGCTCTGGCCGGCGTCGTTGTCAACGACTCGCTGGTTCTGGTCGATTTCGTAAACAAGGCTCGCGCCCAGGGAATGAGCATGTATGACGCGCTGATTATTTCAGGCTCGCGCCGCATGCGTCCGATATTACTGACCACCATTACCACCATAGCCGGTCTGGTGCCGATGTCGATGGGCTGGGGCGGCGCCAGCGCGACCTGGCAGCCGATGGCGATATGCATAATATGGGGACTGGCTTTTGCAACCTTCCTGACCCTTTTTGTCATTCCCTGCGTGTATTCAATAACCGACAACTGGAACAACTGGCTGCGCCGTCGTTTCGGTCTTAAGAGCACCA